>NZ_JBOGDD010000349.1:0-8258 GCF_050701675.1 Mycobacterium sp.
ACGATCAGGTAGACGCCGAGGTCGAAGAACAGCGCGGTGACCAGCTTGAGGTGGCCCAGCACGGGAATGTCCAGTTCGATGACCGCCGACGACAGCACCGGCGCGCCGAGTAGCAGCGACGTGACTGCCGTCCCCGCCGACAGTGCCAGGCCGGCGCCGAGCACCTTGCCCGCGTCCAGCGGCAGTGCCTCGCCGAGTTCGTAGCGGCCGCCGGCCAGGTAGCGCAGCACCAGCGCGAGCCCGGCGGTCAGGCCTCCCGCGAAGCCGCCGCCCGGTGTGTTGTGGCCTGCGAAGAAGAAGTAGAACGACAGCACCATGATGAGCGGGAAGATGATCCGCGTCGCCACCTCGAGGACCAGTGACCGGTATCGAGGATCGCGGAGTTCGCTTCCGCGCAGCCAGGTGATGTCGCCGACGGCGGGGCTCGTCGCGAGCGCGGGAATGCGGCCGATGTCGGGCTGTCCGGCGTCGGAGACGCGGGGTGCGGATCCGAATCGTCTGTGCCGGAACACCATTGACGCCACGCCCGTCGCCGCCACCAGGAGCACCGAGATCTCACCCATGGTGTCCCAGGCGCGGATGTCGACGAGCAGCACGTTGACCGTGTTCCCGCCGTGGCCGCGGTAGTAGGCGGCGTCGGGCAGCAGGTCGGCGATCGGCCTGGTGGTCCGCGCTGCCATCGCGAACACGGCGAGGGTGGTGACGCTGACGCCGACGGCGAGTGAGAGCGCCAGCCGTGGCAACCGATTCCTCTTGATGTTGGCCTGCTCCGCCTCGGCGGGCAGGGTCCGCAACACGAGAACGAAGATGACCAGCGTCAACGTCTCCACCAGGAACTGTGTCAGGGCCAGGTCGGGTGCGCCGTGGAAGACGAAGATCACCCCGCAGCCGTAGCCGGTGACGCCGACGAGCAGCACCGCCGCCAGCCGGTTGCGCAACACCGTCGCACTGAGCGCCGCGGCCAGGATGATGAGGCCGACCACCACCTGCAGCGGCGAGTCCCACAACTTCAGCTCGGGACGGTCCCTGGCGCCGTGCATCAGCATCGCGATGGGCAGGAGTACCAGTGTGGAGAGGATGACCGCTTGCGTCGCGGGGATCGATCCGCGCTGGGTGAGTGCAGTGAGCCGGACCGCGAACACGTCGGTGCCCCGAACCACGGCGTCGTAGATCCGGTCGGCGTTGCCGAGAGGCAGGTAGCCGACACGGGCGCGACGCAGCCGGCCCCGCGCGAGGAATGCGGCGGTGCCTGCGGCGAGCACCAGGGCCGACAGCACCAGGGGCAGATTCACGCCGTGCCACAGCTCCAAGTGGTAGTCGGACCCGCCAGGGACGGTATCGGCGTACTCGTCGAGCACGTCGTCCAGACCCGTTGGCCAGACGCCGAATACCAGACCGGCGAACGCGAGGATCGCCGGGGCGACGAGGAAGACGCGGGACGGGCGGTGCATCTCGGACACGCGCTGGCTCGGCTCGGCGCGGCCCTTGCGGGCGAACGCGCCGTAGATGAAGCGCAGGCTGTAGATGGTGGTGAACACCGAGCCGAACGCCACCCCCGCCAACACCCATGGGGCGGCGACGCCGAGGGAGGCGCCGTCGGCCAGCGCGGTGAAGTCGGCCTCCTTGGCGACGAAACCGAGGAATGGCGGAAGGGCGGCCATGCTTGCGGTCGCGCCGACGGCGATGAGCAGCAGCGGACGTTGGCGGTCGCCGAGCCAGGCCAGCCGTCGGATGTCTCGCGTCCCGGTGGCGTGGTCGATGATGCCGACCACCATGAACAGGGCGGCCTTGAACATCGCGTGCGCACACAGCATCGCGAGACCCGCCAGCATCAGGTCGCCACCGCCCGCGCCGACCATCAGGATGATGAGCCCGAGCTGGCTGACGGTGCCGAACGCGAGGATCAGCTTGAGGTCGTACTCGCGCACCGCACGCCAGCCGGCGAGCAGCATCGTGACGAGCCCCAGTGTCACGATGATCGGTCGCCACCCCGGTGAGTCGGCGAAACCGGGCGTCATGCGTGCGACGAGGTACACACCCGCCTTGACCATCGCCGCCGCGTGCAGATACGCACTCACCGGCGTCGGTGCGGCCATCGCTCCAGGCAGCCAGAAGTGCATCGGCACGATCGCGGACTTCGACAGCGCGCCGATCAGGACCAGGATCACGCCGACGGCGGCCGCGGTGCCCGACGGTGGCGCCGCCACCAGCTCGGACAACCGGTAGGTGCCGGACAGCGTCCCGAGGATGACGATGCCGACCAGCATCGCCAGCCCGCCCGCAGTGGTGACCAGCAACGCCTGCGTGGCGGCGCGCCTGCTGGTGGCGCGTTCGGCGTAGTGGCCGACCAACAGGAACGACAACACCGTCGTCAGCTCCCAGAACAGGTAGAGCATCAGCATGTTGTCGCTGACGACCAGGCCGAACATGGCGCCGGAGAAGGCGACGAGCTCGGCGGCGAAGCTGGGCAGCCGCCGCTCAGTGCCACCGTCGTGGTGGTGGAAGTACTCGCCGCAGTAGAAGAGGACCAGGGCGCCGACGCCGAGGACGAGCACGCTCATGATCGCCGCGAGCGCGTCGAATCGGAACGTGATGTCCATCGACAGTTCGGGCACCCAGTCGAGGTGGACGGTCTGCTCGCCGCGCCCTGGCCAGTTGAGGGCCACCCATGGCAGCGAGCCGAGCGGGACGAGAGCGAGTGGGTAGAACGCCCGCCGTCCCCAACGGTGCACGAGAGCCGGCGCCACGAGGGCGGCGATCGCGTGTGCGTACAGGATGGCGAGCATGGCACTCCGGTGGTCGGGGTGTCAGCCGTCTAAGGGCTATGTCTTGTCATACTTTACGTGGCCCGCGACGCAGGGTTGGATCCGCACCTATCGCGACGTGACGATTCTGATCGGAATAGCGTGTGCGACAACGCCGATGCCCGCGCCGAGGATTGGCCAGACAGGCCAGAAGTACCAGGCCCCCGCGGACAACGCCACTGCCAACCAGACGGTCAGCACGACGACGACCATCAGCAGGTAGGCCGCGAGGTGGATCCGGACGGACATGCGCGCGGCGGCGTGGCGGGCGGCGCGCAGTTGGGGGTCGTTGCGGCGAAGTTGGTGGACCGGCAGGTCGCCGAGCAGCTCTCGGAGCTCGCCCGTGGTGTGCGCGCCGAACGCCGCCTGGACGCGGTCCTCGTACTCGGCCATGTCGAGGTAACCCTGGGCGAGGGCCGCACCGAGGTGCGCGGCGGTCGCCTCCCGCTCGTGATCGCCCGCGCGGGTGGTGGCGGGTGCAACGCGGGTCGCCAATCTGGTGCTGGTGGTCATGACACGCCTCCTAATCTTGACGCTGGCTAGTTACCGATATTCCGACTATGACATGTCACTATTGGCCTGTCAATGGTTGCGGTTGACTGGACCCATGGCAAGCGACGACAGACTGGTCAGGGCCAGTCTCGACATCACCGCACCCGCCGATCGGATCTTCGAACTCATCGCCGATCCGGCCCAACAGCCGCGCTGGGACGGTAACGACAACCTCGCGGAGGCTCCCGGCGGCCAGCGTGTGCACGGCGTCGGCGAGGTGTTCCCGATGTCCATCAAGCAGGGGTCGGTGCGGGAGAACCACGTCGTCGAGTTCGACGAGGGCCGGCTCATCGCGTGGCGGCCGTCCGAGCCGGGCTCACCACCACCGGGTCATCTGTGGCGGTGGGAGCTCGAGCCGTTGGACGGCGGGCGCACCCGGGTCACGCATACCTACGACTGGTCGCGGCTCACCGACGAGACGCGCGTCGAGCGTGCCAGGGCCATGACCGCAGACAAGCTGTCGGCCTCGCTGACGCGACTGGCCGCGCTCGCCGAAGGGGACTGACGCGCTTGAAGTTAGCTGAGCTTCGCTAAACATTTTAGTAGCGTGAATAAGCACTGATCGGGCCAATGTCCAACGGCCGTCTTACTTAGCCATCACCATGGGTTTACGTGACCCGACTAGTGAGACGAGCAGCATCATGGCTGTCGACGAAAGCAAGTTGAACGACTTCCTCGCCCATGCGGTGGGTGATCTCGGAGCGGCGATGAGCGCGACGCTGATGCTCGTCGGCGACCGGCTCGGCCTGTACCGCGAACTGGCCAGCGGCCCACTGACTCCGAGCGAATTGGCACAGCGCACCGGTACCAACGAGCGCTACGTCCGCGAGTGGCTTGGGAATCAGGGCGCAGGGGGATACGTGCAGTTCGACCACTCGTCCGGCGAATGGTCGCTGAGCCAGGAGCAGGAGCTGTGCCTGACCGACCCGAATGGTCCGGTCGACCTACCCGGTGCGTACAACATCGTCGAAGCGACGTTTCACGCCCTCACGCGCACGCTGGAAAACTTCACGTCCGGTGACGGCATGGAATGGGGCGAACACCATCCCTGCCTGTTCGACGGAACCGAGCGATTCTTCCGCGCCGGGTACAACGCCAATTTGATCGGGTCGTGGCTGCCCGCGCTTGACGGCGTCGTCGACAAGCTGCAGAGCGGCGCCAAGGTCGCCGACGTGGGCTGTGGGCACGGCGCCAGCACCATCCTGATGGCGACGACCTACCCGGATTCGGAGTTCATCGGGTACGACTATCACGCCGAATCCATCGACGTCGCACGGGAGAAGGCCGCGACGGCGGGTGCGGCGAACGCGCGGTTCGAGATCGCGGATGCGGTTGGCTATGAAGGTGACGGGTTCGCCCTCATCACGTTCTTCGACTGCCTGCACGACATGGGCGATCCGATCAGTGTGTCCCGGCACGCCCGCCAGGCGATGAACGATGACGGCACGGCGATGATCGTGGAACCATTTGCCAACGATCAGGTGCAGGACAACCTAACCCCGGTGGGTCGGGTGATGTACGGCGCGTCCGCCCAGATTTGCATTCCCGTTTCACTCGCGCGCAACGGTCCTGCGCTCGGCGCTCAGGCGGGTGAAGCGCGACTGCGCGAGGTCGTCGTCGAAGGGGGCGGGTTCACCCGATTTCGGCGGGCTACCGAGACGCCGTTCAACCTGGTCCTCGAGGCCCGTCCGTAGGCGCCCGAAGTCCGGCGACTAGCGCCCTTCGGCAAAGGCCCGCAGCGTCTGTACCTGAACCGGATCCAGTGACGGGCGTACCGTCGTGCGAGCCTTCTCGACGTCCGCGGCGGTGACGTCCGCGGTGTCGATCGAGCGCCGCATCGCCGTTAGCGCGGATTCCCGAAGCAGCGCAACGCAATCGGCGGCGCTGTAACCCTCGAGTTGGTCGGCGAGTTCGTCGAGGTTCACGTCGGCACTCAGCGGGATCGCCTTACCCGACGTGCGCAGGATGTCCCGGCGCGCATCGGCGTTCGGCGGCTCGACGAACACCAGCTTCTCCAGTCTGCCGGGACGCAGCAGGGCCGGATCGATCAGGTCGGGCCGGTTGGTGGCGCCGAGCACCACGACGTCGCGCAGCGGATTGATGCCGTCCAGTTCGGTGAGCAACGCGGCGACGACGCGGTCGGTGACACCAGAATCGAAGCTCTGACCACGGCGCGGAGCGAGTGCGTCGATCTCGTCGAGGAAGACCAGCGACGGGGCGGAATCGCGTGCGCGACGGAACAATTCGCGCACCGCCTTCTCCGACGAACCGACCCACTTGTCCATCAGTTCGGCGCCCTTCACGGCGTGCACCGACAGTCGTCCGGTGCTGGCGAGCGCCCTCACGACGAATGTCTTGCCGCAGCCGGGCGGACCATACAGCAGCACGCCGCGTGGCGGTTCAACGCCGAGTCGCTGGAACGTGTCGGGGTGCTGCAGTGGCCACAGCACCGCTTCGGTGAGCGCCTGCTTGGTCTCCACCATGTCACCGACGTCGTCGAGGGTCACCGACCCCACGACCACTTCCTCGGTGGCCGAGGACCGGGACAGCGGGCGGATCACCGACAGCGCGCCCGTCACGTCGTCCTGGGTCAGTCGGGGCGGTTGGCCGTCTGCGCTAGCCCGCGCGGCGGCCCGCAGTGCGGCTTCCCGGACCAGCGCGGCCAGGTCGGCGACGACGAAACCCGGTGTGCGCTCGCCGATCTCCTTGAGGTCGAGATCCGTCGCGGGCACGCCGCGTAGCAGAACCTCCAGCAGCGCCGTGCGCGTCGCGCCGTCGGGCAGGCTCAGCCCCAGTTCGCGGTCGCACAGCTCGGGCGTCCGCAATCTGGGATCCACGGCATCGGGCACCGCCGACGTCGCGACGAACGCCACGCCCGACGTGGCCACTGCGGTGCGCAATTCGGTGAGGATCAGCGTCGCGACGGGCTCCGCAGCAGTCGGCAGCAGCGCGTCGACGTCGGTGATGAGCAGGACGCCGCCGCGGTCGCGCAGCGTGTTCACCGCCGAGGTCACGCTCGCCAGTCGGTCCTCGGCCCGCAACGCTCCGACCTCGGGGCCGTCGAGTTCGACGAGCCGCCGCCCGGCGCACACCGCACGCACCAGGGTCGCCTTGCCCACCCCCGCGGGTCCCGACACCAGCACGCCCAGATTGGCCTTCGCGCCGAGGGTTTCGAGCAGCTCGGGTTGATCGAGGGCGAGCTTGAGCCACTCGGTCAGTCGACCCGCCTGAGCGTGCGCGCCCCGCAGATCGTCGACCGACACCGGAGGGCTCGTCAGCGGCTCGCTCGGCTTCCGGTTCGGCTCGGTCACGGTGTACGGCGCCGAGGACGGCTCCGTCGTCAACGCGGTGCCGTCACCCCACGCGACCAGCGAATTGGGTTGCACGCTAACGGGACCCGTCGGATCCACGCCCGTCACGGTGAGCAACTCCGAGGTCCAGGTGATGCCGACCGAGGACGCCAGGGCCGAGGAGGCCTCCGACGTGGACGTGCCGGGACCGAGGTCGCGCGGCAGGAGTGACACCGTGTCGCCGACCGTCATCACCTTGCCCAACAGGGCCAACCGCAGCGTGGCCGACGAGATGGACTGGGTGGCGAGCTTCGAACCGCTCACCGTGACCGATCGCGCGCCGTACACCGTGACGGGTGCCACCAGCACGATGGTGTTCTCCCGGAGGCCGGCGTTGGACAGCGTGACGTCGTCGAGCAGTGCCGTGCCGACCGGGGTGTCGGTGTTTGCCACGCCGACGACGGCCGACGTGGTGCGCGACCCCGTCAGCGCCACCGCGTCCCACTCCCGAATACCAAGTGCAGCAAGCGCTTCTGGGTGGAGGCGGACGACTCCGCGGCGCGCGTCCAGTGCGGAGGTGTTCAGGCGGGCCGTCAGGGGAAGGCGACCGAGCGGAGGTTCGTCATGCGTCTCGGTGATGTGATCGGTCACTGCCGCGGACCTGGCCTGCGCAGTCCGAGCCGGGCCATCGAGCGGCGATTGGGCGCCGCGCGTCGGGCCGCCCGCCGGACCGCCCGCCGCTGACCCGGTTTGACGTCCCACGCCTCTGGGCGGGCAGCGACCCAGCGTTGGCTGCGGATGGTGAACGGAATGATGATCAGGTAGCCCGCGATGATCAGCAGCACCAGGATGTACGGGAACAGAAGCAACGCGGCGGCCGCGGCGGCGACGAGGATCAGCAGGATGGGGGCCGCGTTGGGTGGCACCGAGATGGCCTTCAACGCCAGCGTCGGCACGCGACTGACCAGGAGGGCCGCATTCGCGGCGAGCCACGCACAGACGAACCACGGCGAAGTCCACCAGCCGTGGCCGAACTGCATCATGGCGACCAGCGGGCCGATCGATCCGACGGCGCCGCACGGAGCGGGCATGCCCGTGAAGAACTCGCGGGTGTAGGCCGGGCGGGTGTCGTCGTCGAGCAGTGCGTTGAACCGGGCCAGTCGGAGCACGACGCATACGGCGTAGAGCAACACGAAGATCCAGCCGACCTGGGAATGCTCGAGCATCGTCACGTAGATCACCAGCGCGGGAGCGACTCCGAAGTTCACCGCATCGGCCAACGAGTCGATCTCGGCGCCCATCCGGGACTGAGCGTTCAGCGCGCGGGCGATGCCACCGTCGATGCCGTCCAGGACCGCGGCGGCCCCGATGAGGGCCAGCGAGATCCACGGCTTCTCGTCGAGGGCGAACTTGATGGAGGTCAGGCCGGCGCAGATCGCCAGCACCGTGGTCGCACTCGGCAGGATTCGCAGACCGCGCTTGCTGACGTTGCTGGTCACGCCAACTCCGCCAGCACGGTCTCGCCAGCGACGGCCCGCTGGCCGATCTCGACGAGTACGCGGGAGTCTTCGGGCACATAGGTGTCCAGGCGCGAGCCGAAGCGGATCAACCC
>NZ_JBOGDD010000350.1:0-1982 GCF_050701675.1 Mycobacterium sp.
GCGTCCACGCATCCGCCGAACCGGACGCGGTGACGGTCACCGCAGCCGGGTCGAAGGCGCCCGCCTGATCCTCGACCGCGAACGCCGCGGTACGACGACCCTCGACGAGCTCAACCAGCAGCTCGTCGCCAGCCGACCCCGCCGAGGCGGCCACCAGCGCAGGGATCGCGAGGAACACCGTGCCGAAGAACGGCCCGCAGGCGAGTGCCGCACCGAGCTCCTCCACGGCCACCGCCTGGTCGACGAGCGAGCCGCCCACGCCGCCGTCGGCCTCTGGCACCGAAAGTCCGAGGACGCCGAGCTCGGCGCCCAGCCGGGTCCATGCCTTCGGGTCGAAGGGCGGGTCGGACTCCATGAGCCGACGCACCGCCTGCTCGTCGAAGTTCTCGACACAGAACCGGCGCACCGCACCCCGCAACTGCTCCTGCTCATCGGTAAACGTGAACTCAGCCACGCGGGATCTCCTTCCACGGCATGCCCGCGTCCGCTCGCAGGTCGCCAGGCAGGCCGAGAACCCGCTCGCCAAGAATGTTGCGCATCACGTCGGACGTACCGCCTTCGATGGTGTTGGCGCGGCTTCGTAGGAACCGCTGCTGGATCGGGCCTCGCCAGTCGGTCTCCTCCCGATCGCTTTCGGGATTCGCGTAGCCGTGGTACAGAATCCCTTCCGGCCCAAGGAGATCCATGCAGAATTGGTAGATGTGCTGGTTGAGCTCGGCGCCGACGAGCTTGCCGATCGAGGCCTCGGGTCCTGGGCCGCCGACGGTTGCCTTCGCCCGCGACCGCTCCGAGGTGAGGCGCTGCGCCTCCGAGCGCAGCCACAGCTGGCTGAGGCGGTCGCGCAGGACGGGAGTCTGACGTTCCGGCCTGGCCGCCCACAGCGAGACGGCTTCGGAGATCGTGCCCGCGCCGCGCCTGCTGCCGCTGCCGCCGAGTGCGCTGCGCTCGTTCATCAGCGTGGTCATCGCCACCGCCCAGCCGTTGCCGACCTCGCCGAGGCGGTGGGCGTCGGGGATCCGCGCATCGGTGAAGTAGACCTCGTTGAACTCGGCCTGGCCGGTCAGCTGGCGAAGCGGTCGGGTCTCGACGCCGGGGGAGTGCATGTCGATGACGAAGTAGGTCAGTCCCTTGTGCTTGGGGACGTCCGGATTCGTGCGGGCCAGCAGCAGACCCCAACGCGCCCGGTGCGCCAGGCTGGTCCAGACCTTCTGCCCGTTGATCACCCAGTCGTCCCCGTCGGATACCGCCGAGGTGGCCAGCCCGGCGAGGTCGCTGCCTGCACCCGGCTCGGAGAACAGCTGGCACCAGATGTCCTCGGTGGTGGCGAGCGGGCGCAACCAGGACCGCTTGACGTCCTCGGACTGGGCGTGTTCGCGAATGGTCGGCGCCGCCATGCCGTAACCCATCGGGTTCAGGCCCAGTGGCACCGGACCACCGGCGCCCTGAAGGATCCTGTCGGCGACGGCCTGGTTTCCCCGCGAGACGCCAAGTCCGCCAAGGTCTTCGGGAAAGTGCACCCAGGACAGTCCAGCGTCGTAACAGGCGCCGAGGAACTCCTGGATGGGGACCGACTTCGGATCGTGGTCGTTGACCACCTGTCGCGCCAGGTCGGCGACCCGGTCTGCATCAGCAACGTTGCTCATCCAGCCACGATAGGAAGTCGACACCCGTCAAGGAACAGCGGGTGCCAATTCCGGTACCGGAGCGTGCGCGCTGGGAGGCCGACCGGATATCTTCAGCTCGACGCGAAGTTTCCAGCGCACTCGATTCGCTAAGGACGCGACATGACTTCTTTGCCAGACACCGACACCCTTCTCCCGAGCGGGCAGGACATTCCGTCCGCCATCGCCGAGGCCAAGCGGGCGTATGAGTTGGATCGTGCGCATGTGTTTCATTCGTGGTCGGCGCAGGGGCAGATCACGCCGATGACGATCGTGGCGGCTGAGGGCTCCTACGTGTGGGATGGCGAGGGCAACAAGTTG
>NZ_JBOGDD010000351.1:0-9238 GCF_050701675.1 Mycobacterium sp.
GGGCACTGCCAGATCTGGTCGTCCAGACCGGCGGCGGTGAGCTCCTCGCGCGCGATGGCATCTGCGCGACGAAGGGTGTCCAACCGTGCCGCGGTGACCTCACCGACGATGCGGATACCGAGGCCCGGACCCGGAAAGGGCTGGCGCGCAACGATTTCCTCGGGCAGTCCGAGTTCACGCCCGACCGCTCGGACCTCGTCCTTGAACAGCAGGCGCAGGGGTTCGACGAGCTTGAACTTCAAATCGTCGGGTAGACCACCGACGTTGTGATGGCTCTTGATGTTCGCCGCGCCGGTGCCGCCGCCGGACTCGACGACGTCGGGGTACAGCGTGCCCTGGACCAGGAAGTCGACTTCGGATCCACTATCGCCAACGACGTCACGCACCGCGCCCTCGAACGCGCGAATGAACTCCCGGCCAATGATCTTGCGCTTGCCCTCGGGATTGGTGACCCCCGAGAGCGCTTCCAGGAAGCGCGCCTCAACGTCGACCGTGACGAGCTTGGCGCCGGTGGCGGCGACGAAGTCGCGCTGCACCTGGCCGCGCTCCCCCGCACGCAGCAGTCCGTGGTCGACGAAGACACACGTCAGCCGATCGCCGATGGCCCGTTGCACCAGCGCCGCAGCCACCGCGGAGTCCACCCCACCCGACAACCCGCAGAGGGCGCGGCCATCGCCGATCTGTGCACGGACCTGGTCGACCAACGCGTCGGCGATGTTCGCCGCCGTCCAGGTCGAATCGATGCCGGCGAAATCGTGCAGGAACCGACTCAACACCTGCTGGCCGTGCACGGTGTGCATCACCTCGGGGTGGTACTGCACGCCGGCGAGCCTGCGCGCCCGGTTCTCGAATGCCGCCACCGGAGCGCCAGCGCTGGTGGCCACGACGTCGAACCCCTCGGGTGCCGCCGTCACCGCGTCGCCGTGGCTCATCCACACCGGCTGACTCTCGGGGAGATCCGAATGAAGCTCTCCGCCAGAGACTTTCAGGTCGGTGCGGCCGTACTCGCTGGTGCCCGTGTGCGCGACGGTGCCACCGAGCGCCTGTGCCATCGCCTGGAATCCGTAACAGATGCCGAAGACGGGAATGTCGAGGTCGAAGAGGGCGGGGTCCAACTGCGGCGCCCCGTCGGCGTAGACGCTGGCAGGGCCGCCGGACAGCACGATCGCCTGCGGGTCTCTTGCCTTGATCTCGTCGACGGTCGCGGTGTGTGGGATCACCTCCGAGTACACCCGCGCCTCGCGGACGCGCCGCGCGATCAGCTGCGCGTACTGCGCGCCGAAGTCGACCACCAACACGGGCCTGGGTGATGCGGTTTCCACTGGCCCAGTCTAGTGGTGACCACGCGACTGGCCCTGCGCGGCAGCAGCGGACGCTCGAGTCGCGTCGGGGTGTGGATCAGCCCGCCGAGCTGACGGGCTCGATCGGCAACCATCGCAGCACCGCAGGCGCATCGGCAGGAACCACCGGGTGCTCCGGAGCGATGGGAGCGAGTCGCCGGTACGGCTCGCCCTGGCCGGGCCGCTGGTCGACCTCGCCCTTGTTCGGCCACAGCGACGCCGCCCGTTCGGCCTGCGCGGTGATGCTCAGTGACGGGTTGACGCCCATGTTCGCCGAGATCGCGGCCCCGTCGACCACCGACAGCGTCGGGTACCCGTACACCCGGTGGTAGGGGTCGATGACGCCACGCTCTGCGCTGTCGCCGATGGCCGCGCCGCCAAGGAAGTGCGCGGTCAGCGGGATGTTGAACAGCTCGCCCCACGTGCCACCCGCGACGCCGTCGATCTTCTTCGCGATCCGCCGGGTGACCTCGTTGCCCGCCGGAATCCAGGTCGGATTCGGTTCACCGTGGCCCTGCTTGCTGGTCATCCTGCGGAAGCCCAGTTTGCCGCGCCGGGTGTAGGTGGTGATCGAGTTGTCCAGGTGCTGCATCACCAGCGCGATCACCGTGCGCTCACTCCACCGCCGCGGATTGAGCAGCCGCAGCGTGCCCTTCGGATCGGCCTCGGCGCTCTTGAACAGCTGCTTCCAGCGCGGCACGTCAGTACCGCCCGGGCCTGCGCCGTCGGTCATCAACGTCTGCAACAGCCCCATCGCGTTCGAGCCCTTGCCGTAGCGGACCGGCTCGATGTGGGTGTCGGACGTGGGGTGGATCGACGACGTGATCGCCACGCCGTGGGTGAGGTCGAGATCGGAGCCGACCCGCAGCCGCCCCGCCCCGACGATGGACTCCGAGTTGGTGCGGGTGAGGACGCCGAGCGTCTCGGACAGCTGCGGCAGCCGCCCGGTGTCGCGCATCTTGAACAGCAGCTGCTGCGTTCCCCATGTCCCCGCCGCGAGGATCACGTGCGAGGCGGTGTACGTCCGCTTCTTCTTGCGCAACCACCGTCCGGTGCGCGCCGTGTGAACATCCCAGCCGCCGCCGGGCCTGGGTTGAAAGCTGGTCACGGTCGTCATCGGAAGGACTTCTGCACCAGCCGATTCCGCCAGTCCGAGATAATTCTTCAGAAGCGTGTTCTTGGCGCCGTAGCGGCACCCGGTCATGCAGGACCCGCACTCGATGCAGCCGGTCCGCGCCGGACCAGCACCACCGAAGTACGGATCGGGCACCGTCTGGCCTGGTGTCTTCTTGCCGTCGGTGCCGAAGAACACTCCGACGGGCGTCGGGGTGAAGGTGTCGCCGACACCCATGTCGTCGGCGACCTCCTTGAGGATGCGGTCGGCATCGGTGAAGGTCGGGTTGGTAACCACGCCGAGCATGCGGGTGGCCTGGTCGTAGTGCGGCATCAACTCGGCGCGCCAGTCGGTGATGTGCGCCCACTGCTTGTCGGCGAAGAACTGCTCCGGCGGCACGTACAGCGTGTTGGCGTAGTTGAGCGACCCGCCGCCAACGCCGGCACCCGCCAGGATCATGCAGTTGCGCAGAAGGTGGATGCGCTGGATGCCGTACATGCCGAGTTTGGGCATCCACAGGAATTTGCGGAGGTCCCACGACGTCTTCGCCATGTCCTCGTCCTCGAAGCGACGACCAGCCTCCAGCACGCCGACGCGGTAGCCCTTTTCGGTGAGGCGCAGTGCGCTGGTGCTGCCCCCGAAACCCGAGCCGATGATCAGGACGTCGTAGTCAGGATCCATTGAGCCAGTATGAACTTACCGGCCGGTAACAAGCTAGACAGGCGACCCTAAGTTGTAAAGCAGCAGTTCCTCGGGCGGGGGTGGGAACGGTTAGCGATCGACGGTCAGGCCGACCTTCTGGAACTCCTTGAGGTCGCAGTAGCCGGCCTTTGCCATTGACCGACGCAACCCTCCGACCAGGTTCAACGAGCCGAACGGGTCGTCGGACGGGCCGCTGAGGACCTGCTTGAGCGACGGACGCTCACCGAGCGCCACCTGCAGCAGTGCGCCGCGCGGCAGCGACGGGTGTGCGGCCGCCGACGGCCAGAACCAACCGTCACCCTGCGCCTCGGCGGCAGAGGCCAGCGGCGTCCCGAGCACGACCGCGTCGGCGCCACAGGCGATGGCCTTGGCGAGTTCGCCAGAGGTGTGGATGTCGCCGTCGGCGAGCACGTGGACGTACCGACCGCCGGTCTCGTCGAGGTACTCGCGGCGGGCGGCGGCCGCATCCGCGATCGCGGTGGCCATCGGCACGCTGATGCCGAGCACCTCGTCGCTGGTGGTCACCCCCGACGTCGAGCCGTATCCAACGATGACACCGGCCGCTCCGGTCCTCATGAGGTGCAGTGCGGTGCGATGGTCCAGCACGCCACCCGCGACCACGGGCACGTCGAGCTCCGAGATGAACGTCTTGAGATTGAGCGGTTCGACGTCTTGGGCGACGCGCTCGGCGGAGATGATCGTGCCCTGGATGACCAGGAGGTCGATCCCCGCGGCGACGAGCGCCGGGGTGAGCGCCTGGGCGTTTTGCGGGCTGACCCGGACGGCCGTGGTCACTCCCGCGTCGCGGATGCGCGACACGGCGGCGCCGAGCAGCTCGGGATCGAGGGGTTCCGCGTGCAACTGCTGCAGGAGCCGGATGGGCGCCGATTCGTCGGACGCCGATGCTGCTGTTTCCACCACCTGGGCGATCTTCGCCCCGACGTCGGCATGCCTGCCGATCAGCCCCTCGCCATTGAGCACGCCCAAACCGCCGAGTCTGCCGAGCTCGATCGCGAACTCGACGGACACCAGGGCATCGGTGGGGTGAGAGATGACCGGGATCTCGAAGCGGTAGGCATCGAGCTGCCATGCCGTCGACACGTCCTGCGAAGAACGCGTGCGTCGCGACGGCACGATGTTGATGTCGTCGAGTTCGTACGTGCGACGGGCGGTTCTGCCCATGCCGATTTCGACCATGTCACGCATGCGGCTCTATTATCTCCTCTTCGCGCAAGCGCTCATCGAGAAATCCCCCGAGAGCCCTAACGGGCGTAGTAGTTGGGCGCTTCGGTCGTCATCGTGATGTCGTGCGGGTGGCTTTCCTTCAGCCCCGCCGCAGTGATCTGGACGAACTGCGCTTGTTGCAGATGCTCGATGGTGGGCGAACCGGTGTAACCCATTGCCGCGCGCAGCCCACCCGTCAGCTGGTGGATGACGGTCGACAGCGGCCCACGGAACGGCACCCGGCCCTCGATGCCCTCCGGCACCAGCTTGTCCTCGGAAAGCACGTCGTCCTGGAAGTAGCGATCCTTCGAGTAACTCTTCTGTTCCCCGCGTCCCTGCATGGCGCCGAGTGACCCCATCCCGCGGTAGCTCTTGAACTGCTTGCCGTTGACGAAGATCAGGTCGCCAGGCGCTTCGGCGGTGCCGGCGAGCAGCGAGCCGAGCATGGCCGTCGACGCACCGGCGGCCAGTGCCTTGGCGATGTCGCCCGAGTACTGCAGGCCGCCGTCGGCGATCACCGGCACTCCGTGCGGCGCGCAGGCGGCCACCGCCTCGAGGATCGCGGTGATCTGGGGCGCCCCAACTCCGGCGACGACGCGCGTGGTGCAGATGGAACCTGGGCCGACGCCGACCTTCACCGCGTCGGCGCCCGCCTCGACCAGCGCGAGGGCGGCGGAACGGGTGGCGACGTTGCCGCCAACCACCTCGACGCGATCGCCGGCGACCGTCTTGAGCCAATGGACCATGTCCAGCACCCCGCGGTTGTGCGCGTGGGCGGTGTCGACGATCACCACGTCGACGCCCGCGTCGACCAGCGTCATGGCGCGCTCCCTGGCATCTCCGCCGACACCGACCGCGGCGCCGACCAGCAGGCGGCCGTCACTGTCCTTGGTGGCCAGCGGGAACTGCTCGGTCTTGACGAAGTCCTTGACGGTGATGAGGCCGGTCAGCTTGCCGTGACCGTCCACGATCGGCAGCTTCTCGATCTTGTGCCTGCGCAGAAGGCCCAGCGCCGCATCGGCCGTGACGCCCGCCTGGGCAGTGATCAGTGGCACCTTGGTCATCACCTCGACGACCGGCTTGTTCATGTCCACTTCGAAGCGCATGTCGCGGTTGGTGATGATGCCGACGAGGGAACCGTCGGCATCGACGACGGGAAGACCCGAGATCCTGAATCGCGCGCACATGGCGTCGACCTCGGCCAGCGTGTTGCCCGGAGAGCACGTGACGGGGTCGGTGACCATGCCGGCCTCGGACCGCTTGACCGTCTCGACCTGACCGGCCTGTTCCGCGGCGGGCAGGTTGCGATGAAGGACGCCCATCCCCCCGGCGCGAGCCATCGCGATGGCCATCCGAGACTCGGTGACGGTGTCCATCGCCGAGCTCACCAGCGGCACCCGCAGCCGGATGCGCCTGGTGAGCTGACTGGACGTGTTGGCGTCGGCGGGCACCACGTCGGAGGCCGCCGGAAGCAGCAGAACGTCGTCGAAGGTGAGCCCGAGCATCGCGACCTTGGTGGGATCGTCGCCCCCCGTCGGCACCGGAACGGCGATGGGAAGGCTGCTTTCAGCGATCGACATGGGTGAGGCCTCCAGATGGCGCAGATCTAAGAGTCCATCCTATCGGGGCCGGGCCCTGCTCTTGACCGCCACGCGCCATTGGCAACGAGGTTGGAACACGCGACATGGCATCGGCAACGCCGCGGAGCGCTGGCGCGATACCCGACGCCCTGCGTAGTGTGGACCTGTGCGTGACCACCTGCCACCGGGTTTGCCGCCCGATCCCTTCGCCGACGATCCGTGCGATCCCTCGGCGGCTCTCGACGCACTCGAGCCGGGCCAGCCGCTGGATACGCAGGAACGCATCGCGGTCGAAGCAGACCTGGCCGATCTGGCCGTCTACGAAGCCTTGTTGGCGCACAAGGGGATTCGTGGCCTGGTGGTGTGCTGTGACGAGTGCCAGCAGGACCACTATCACGACTGGGACATGTTGCGGGCCAACCTCCTGCAGCTGCTGGTGGACGGCACGGTGCGTCCGCACGAGCCAGCCTACGACCCCGAACCCGACGCGTACGTGACCTGGGACTACTGCCGCGGATATGCCGATGCGTCGCTCAATGAGGCGGCGACGGAGTCCGACGGATATCGCTGACGGCGTAGCTCGCCGTCGCGATCAACGCACCGTCCGATCGCACTCACCGTGGTCGCCCGCGGCACCCATCTTCATTTGCTGAGCGCTGACCGGCAGGGCATCTCACCAAGTTCTACGGGTAGCCTCAACCGCCCAGCGATTTTGCTGACGCGGCTCCCTGCCTAGGACACACCGCCGGACTACGGCACGACTGTCGTCGTCGGGGCCACAGCCGGCCTTTCGGGCGGCGTCGACACCGCAGGCGGACTCGGCTCAACCGACGCGCTTGGCGGGGCCGACACGGCAGGCGGCGGGGCGGCCGACGTCGCTGCAGGCACCGTGACCTCGGGAGCCTTGGGCGGCACGGTGACCGCGGCGGTGGTCGTCGTGGTAGTCGCTGCCACGGTGGTCGTCGTGGTGCTGGTGCGACTTGGCGACGACGTACTGCTCGGAGCCGGCGACGTCGAGGTGCTCGACGGGACCGTCGATGGCGATGTCGATGCGGATGACGGCGTCGTAGCCGTGGCGGGCGCCGGGGACTCGGGTGGCGACGTCGTCGGAGTCTCGGGCGGGGTGGATGAGTCCGAGGGCTCCGAGCTGACCGTGGTCTCCGACGTCGTCGAGGTCGTCGAGGTCGTCGAGGTCGTCGACGTGTCCGAGGACGTCGACGTGTCCGAGGTCGTCGAGGTGTCCGACGTCGTCGTGGTGGTCGTCTCCGACGTGGGTGCCTCGACGACGGGCACCGGCAGCCAGGTCAAGGGCGACGACGGCAGAACGGGCAGCGGCTCCCCCGGCGGAAGCGTCGCTGCCGGATTCTGCTCGACCACCTTGTAGGTCAACGCGTTCCACTGCTCGACGAGTTGTTGCTTGCTCTCGACCTGGTCGACGCCCTGCACGGCGGAGCTCACCTGCACGAGCTTGTCCTGTGCCTGCTGCCACTGGCCCTGGTCGATCAGCTGCTGCACCTGCTGGAGCTGCGCCGAGGCCAGCGAGACCTGGTCGTCACGGGTCTGTTCCTGCTGGCCGAAGATCGCGGTGCGCATGCCGTAGAGCGAGTCACCAGGGCCTGCCCCGTAGACGGCCGTGCCGAACCCGCCGATGCACAACATCGCGGCGGCCACCGACCCGACGATCGCGAAGCCCCTGCGTGAACCCCGGGTCTTGGACCGTCCGCCTTCCAAGGCCACGACGGCGTCGCCGAGGCTGACCGGGGCGGTGACGGCTGGGTCGCGCACGTCGTCGCGGAACTCGGAGAACAGGAAGGCGAGTTCGGCCTCCGCGGGATCGGTCGAGTAGACCGGCTGTTTGGAAGCGAGTGCTTCGAAGAAGCGGTCGGCCCTGTTGATCTCGTTGAGCGACGGATCTCCACCATTGGACGTCCAGCGACCGAAATCAGGCATCTCGAGGCCCCATTCCGTTCAGCTCGCCCTTCAGTCGCGCCAGGGCACGATGCTGAGCCACGCGCACCGCTCCCGCGGTGCTGCCGACCGCCACGGCGGTCTCCTCCGCGCTCATGCCGACCACCACGCGCAGCACCAGGATCTCCCGCTGCTTCTCGGGAAGAATCGCCAACAGCCGGTTCATCCGGGCTGCCGAATCGGAGTCGATCGCCATCTGCTCGGGGCCCGCCTCGACGGAGGGCCGCTCCGGGAGCGTGTCGGTCGCGTCGGCGCGATTGCGCCCCTGAGCGCGATGTGCGTCAGCGACCTTGTGCGCGGCGATGCCGTAAACGAAGGCCAGGAAGGGTCGCCCCTGATCCTCGTAGCGCGGCAGCGCCGTGATGGCGGCCAAGCAAACCTCCTGAGCCACGTCGTCTGCTGAAAGGCCACTTCGCTCCGCTGACCCGATCCTCGCCCGGCAATACCGGAACACGATCGGCCGGATGGTCTCCAGCACTGTCCGGAGTGCATCTCGGTCGCCGTTTACCGCCTTGGCCACGACGCCATCGAGACTGTCTCCCGAAATTGTCATCGTGGGCGATATCTCCAGCGTTACTGATGGGGCACGTCCCCGCGGTTGTGTCAGCTAAAGACTAGTGATCAAGAAGTGACTCGCAGACTCACCGCGCCGACCACGTTCCTCCCCTCCTGCTGACGGTCTCGGCGTACCCGTCGCGAGCAACGCGGATCTGCGACGGCGAGTGGACGGAGCTGCCGATGTCGGTGAGTAGGCAGGCCAAAGCCCAGCTCAGTGGTATCAACCCGAGCGATTCGGTGTTCGCAAGGGCCTCATCGGCGACCTGACGGGAGGTGTCGAACGCGCCCACGCTGCACAGTGCGGCGGCCAGTACGACCTGGGATTTCACGACGTGTCTCGTGGAGGTAAACCGCGACGCCAGCGCCACCGCGCGCTCCGCGTGTCCGACGGCCGACGCGCCATCTCCCATGACCATCGCCAGTTCGGCGTGCACCCACGACAGCCGGACGGGCAGCCGCCCCGCGGTGTCCTCGCCAAGGAGGTCGCCCGCGCGCCGCAGCAACCGACTCGACGCCGCGAACCGACCGACACCCAGCGCATCGGCGGCCAATCCGATCAGCGCATCGGCCCCCGCTTCGACGTTCGCCCCGGCGACGGCCCAGGCCCGGCCATCCCACTGCCGGGCGGCGTGATGCCCACCGAGCTGCCGCAGGAACGAGGCGCGCGTACTCGATGCGAGGGAAGCGAGCGGGCCGTCGGGCCGTGAGCGGCCGAGCATCTCCAGGTCGGCGATCGCGCTTGCATAGCGGCC
>NZ_JBOGDD010000352.1:0-5622 GCF_050701675.1 Mycobacterium sp.
GTGGGTCCTCGGCTGGGAACGCAACGGCTGGAAGACCGCCGCGAAACAGCCGGTGAAGAACGTCGACCTCTGGAAGCGACTCCAGCTGGCCTGCGCGCGGCACCAGGTCGAGTGGTTCTGGGTGAAGGGGCACGCGGGTGTCGCCGACAACGAGTTGGCCGACGAGCTGGCGACCAGGGGTATGCAGGAGGCGATCTGCGCGTCCGGATGATCGCCGCGCTGGCCGGCGTAGTGACGAACTCACCCGCCTCAGCCTGGGAGCTGAGCCAGCCAATCCGATTCTCCGTCGACCGGCTGGCCATTGATCACGACGAGCGGGACTCCCGGCTTGGGAAACTGGTGCAGGACGGTGAGGTTGTTGGCCGCGACGGCATGCGGGTCGTAGCCGATCGGCAGGCCGACTCTGATGAGATCCTGAGCCGGCTGGGGCGCGCCGACGCGATTGGCCAAGTCGGCCAGCTGATCGTTGCTCAGATCGGTCGGCCCCTTCTCCTTGGGCTGCTGGTCTGCCGAATAGATCGACTGAACGAAGCGCCACGTGATGTCACTCGATCGCGACTGGTCGGCTACCACGTAGGCCGCATAGATCGCCCGGCTGTCGTAAGTGCCGCTGGCGGAGTACTTGTCGAGGAAGTCCACGAATCGCAGGTTGACGCGTAGCGTGCCGGCCTCCACGCGCTTGCCGATCTCGCCGCCCTGAGCCCGCACCATCTTGCCGCTGAACGGGCACAGCGGATCCACGTACAGATCGATCTGCCCGAGTGCATCGGGGTCGCCTATCGAGATGGCATCGCCAACCGGTGCCGCCACGGCCGCATGCGCCACGCCGGCGGTCGGTCCACACATCAGCAGCGCAACCATCACGCCAAGGACCGCGCCGAGGGTACTAAGCGGCCGCTTCGCCGATCTCACATTCATGACCCCATCATGCCGTGCGGCCCGATGACGATGACGATGGTCCACGACGTACCGAGGTCATCGACACTCGGCGGGTTTGCCTCCTAGGAGCCGAGCAGGAGCGCAGCAGTCACCAGCATGACGACGGCGGTGAGGCCGTGGACCCCCCAGGCGATTGACTTGGAGCCGCCGTTGCGGAGCACGATGGCCGCGTCGGCGACCGGAATGATGGTGGCGGCCAAGATGACCCAACCCAGCAGCTGCGTCGCGCCCGCAACCATCAGGATGATGACGAACAGCCCCGATGCGATGTCGCGGACGCCCTTGACGCTCAAATACGCACCGGCATTTGGCTGGTCGGGATCTGACAGCACACCGTAACCGGCGGCGGCGACGCGCGGCGCGACGATGAAGCGTGCGCCGATGAAGATGATGGCTGCGGCGATGAGTCCGGCGAGCACGTAGGCGACGGTGGTGACGGTCATGTCGAGCACTCCTGATGTGTTAGTGGATCGGTGAGAATGAGGTCGGGGCGAGCAGTGCCGACTGAACGTCGACGATCTCGTTGACGTCGAAACTGGCCAGGTCGGCGGCGAATTCCGGGCTGGCCATGATGTGTCGCGTGAGTCGTTCGGAGTCGCCGCCCGGTGGGTACCGGATCAGCGCGACGAGTCGATTCGCGCCGCCGCTTGGTTCTGTCCACACATCGAGGGTTGTGGCATGTCAGCTCACCAGCACCAGGCACAGGGCGGCCACTGCCAGACCTTGCAACAGCGCGCGGGCGCCGATGATGCGGTCCCACTTCGCCTGCAGCACACGCCCGTTCGGTAGCGACTGGCCGGCGTCGGCGGCCGCAATCAGTTGTCGATTGATGGGTGCGCTCACCTGCGTATAGAGCACGAGCCAGACCAACAGCGCGACCAGGGCGACGCCCGCCGCGATGGCCTGACTCCAGTGCGCACTGACCGCGGCAACCACCGCGGCTATCGCGGTGGCAACTACCCCGAGCACTCCAGGCACCGGCATGCGCCGGTCTCCGTATCGATGCACGCTCCCCGTGACCGCGACCAAGGCATCGTCGTCGATCGACGCCAAGGCCGGTCGCAGCACGATCGCGCAGAACACGTCGGTGCCGTAGACCACCGCGGTACCCAGCACCGCGATCAGTGCGGCGGCGCGGGTGACGAGGTCGAAGTCCATGTCGAGGCTCCCTTCAGAAGTAAGTGCTAGCGACGCTAACCCTCGAACGTGCACGTGTCAATAGCAGTGCTAGCACTTCTAGCGGTGCTATCATCGAGTATGGCCACGAAGGATCGACGCGAGCGTGAACGCGCCGCCCGCCGACAGCTGATCGTCACGACGGCCCGCAAGCTGGCCGAGACCGAAGGCTGGGACGCCGTCACCACCCGTCGGCTGTCCACCGAGATCGAATACAGCCAGCCTGTCCTGTACAAGCACTTCGCCGGCATGGAACAGATCGCTGATGCCGTCGCCATCGACGGATTCGACGAGCTCACTGACGTGATTCGCACCGCCCGCTCCGGCAGCGGCGCGCCTAGCGACGTTCTGACGCGGATTGCACACGCCTATCTCGACTTCGCCCGTGACAACCCCGCGGTTTACGACGCGATGTTCACCCGCGCGACCGCCTTGCGCTTCGCCGCCCAAGACACACCGCCTCAGCTGTCGGCAGCCTTTGCCGAGCTGCACCAAGCAGTCGGCCTCGTCGCTGACGAGCAGGATGTGGACACGCTCACCGAGGTGGGGTTCGCCGCGTTGCACGGACTGGTCACCCTCAGCCGTGCCGGCCGACTACGACCTGGCTACGACGCGGAGCGGCTCCAACTGCTGGTCAATCAGTTCGCCAGCGGAGTTTGAGGCACCATCCCGGGCGGAAGGGCTGAAGCAGGCGATCGGCGCGGCCCCGCTGCCGAATTAACTCGCAAAACGCTGAACTGCACAAATAGCCGAATTCAGCGACTGGCTTTTTATTTTTTCTTGGGTATGGTCGGTGCCACGACAGGTTCCAAGAAAGGAAGTAAGAATGGCGACCAACTCCCATAATGGCGCTCTCAAGAAGCCTGCCATGACCCTGAAGGAACGCCGGACAGCCAAACGAGCCAAGGCTGAAGAAATCGCAGAGACAACGTATCGGCGCAAGAGGGCCAAACGCTGAGAACGGTCGCTACCAGGCACCAAACACGTCATCCGGTGCAAGCGCGATTACCGATCACGTCTGCACCGAATTCTGGCACCCCGATCACGCCTTCCGCGCACCTTTCCAATCAAGGTCGGGACACAGGCGCTCACGCGAATTCCATAAGGCGCGTAAAAAGTCTTTATCGAGCCGTATTTCGGCAGTCAAACTATTTATCGGCTGAGCGAAAACTTCAGCTCTCCGAGACTGCCCCCGAAAAGCAGCGAGGTTAGTCGTGACTATACGAGAAATCCGTGATCGGCCCGTGATCGTCCTCGGCCGGCAAACCGATTTGGCCGAGACGGTCGTTTCATCCCTGGGCAGCCACGGCAGCCCGGTTGTGCGCATCCCGCCGCAACAGCCCGACACCGCCGCAGACTCGATCATCGTCATGATCGATCAGGCTGCCGTGCACTCCATGTTCGCGGGGGCCCGCCGCGGCGCGTCCAGAGGACGGATGAGGGCCTACGAGAACACCGCCGCAGACTCGGCGGTCACGACTGCCCTCAAGGTGCGCGCCAAGCGACTGCTGGTCGTCTGCGATACCAGTCGGCTGTCCTTCGGACATCGCCTCCGCGCGATCAGCTGGGTACGAAATCTGCTGCGCCGCATCGCTTACGCGTGTGCGATCAACGGATTACCCGACCTGGCCACCCGATACACCCTGGTCGATACCGCCGACGATGCGCGCCGCACGACGGACGCTATCCTGTTGTGGCATCGCAAGAATGAATCGCCGGGCCCAAGGCCCCCTACCGCCGTCGGATGCGTCCGCCCCGGCGTCCTTTCCTCTGTCAGCGCCAGGCTGCGCGGCTAGTTCGAGTGTTCCCAGACAATTGGCCCGAGGAACACCTGATGCCACACCCGGCGGTACGGCGACATCCTGGACGCAGGTGATCCAGAGGCCGCAGCCCGGCTGCTGACGGCGGTGGCGGGCGCCGACCTCTTCACCAACTCCGAAATCGCCAGCCACCTGTTCATCAGTCCACGGACAGTGGAATGGCACCTGAGCAAGATCTTCACCAAACTCGGGGTGTCGTCCCGCCGGGAGTTGAGACAACGCGGATAACAGCGCCTACTCCCACACCACCTCGTCGGGACTCTTGTCCGGCCGCATGCCCCGCCAGCTCGGCTGCCGCAACCGACCGTCGGAGGTCCGTTCGCTGTAGCGCACCTCCCCGACCAGCTTCGGCCGCACGAAGGTGACGCCCTTGGCGTCGGGGCCGGTAAGCCTTGCGGTGAAGGGGGATTCGTCGGTGTGCAGCGGCGCGAGGGTCTTCTTGAGCTTGGCGAGGTCCTTGTCGGTGAACCCCGTGCCGACGCGACCGGCGAAGTGCAGGCCGTCATCCTCGGGCACGCCGACGAGGAGTGCGCCGATGCCGCTGGTGCGTCCGCCTTCGCCTGCCCGCCACCCGCCGATGATCACCTCCTGCGTCAGCCACAGCTTGTCCTTGATCCACGACGCCGACCGCCGCCCCGGCTGGTAGGTGGAGTCCCGCTTCTTGGCGACGACGCCCTCCCAGCGATGCTTCTGCGCGTACTCCAGCGCCTCGGGCCCGTCCCCGGGCAATTGGTCCGGAACGATGAGCCCGCCGCCGTCCGCCAAGACCTCGAGTACCTTACGGCGGTCGGAGTACTTGGCGCGCAACAGGGATCGGTCGTCGAGTGAGAGAACGTCGAAGGCCCAGAATTCGAGGTTCGCGCCGGCGCCGCGGTTCTGCATCGCGCCGAAGCTCGGCACCCCCGAATCGTCCAGCGCGACGATCTCCCCATCGAGCAGAACGTGGTGATCAGCGAGATCGGCTGCGAGCGAGTCGAGTTGGGGGAAGTCGGCGGTGACGTCGCGGCCACTGCGTGAGCGCAGGGTCAACGCGCCGTGATCGGCGTCGACCAGTAGTCGGTAGCCGTCCCACTTGCCCTCGAACGCCCACTGTCCGGCCTTGAGCTTGTCGACGGAGCCGTGCGACGCGAGCATCGGCGCCACGTCCGCAGGCGTCGACGTCGGCTGTTCCTTCATCCGGTGCGCCAGCCAGTTCTTGCCGTCGGTCTGGATCAGCGCGTAGCGGCCCGAGACCTTGGAGCCGTGCAGCATGACGATCACCTCCCCGCCCTTTGCCGGCCCGTCGGGTGGGTTGTCGCGGAACTTCTCCGCCTCATAGGTGCCGGAGTCCCAGACGATGACCTTCCCACCGCCGTACTCCCCCTGGGGAATCGAGCCCTCGAAGGTTGCGTACTCCAGGGGATGGTCCTCGGTGTGCACGGCAAGGCGATTCACCGACGTGGTCTCCGGAAGGTTCTTCGGGATCGCCCAGGACACCAACACCCCGTTGCGCTCCAAGCGGAAGTCGTAGTGCAATCGGGTGGCGTGGTGCTCCTGGATGACGAACGTGTCATCGTTGCCCGTGACGGGTGTATCGCGTGGCACCGGTTCGGGCGTCTTGCCCGCATCTCGCATCCCACGATAGGTGGTCAACTTGTCTGGCAGCGGGGCACTTTCGTCGATATCTGCGAGCAGGTCGCCGTCGGCC
>NZ_JBOGDD010000353.1:0-4783 GCF_050701675.1 Mycobacterium sp.
CATGCACACCACCCACACCGTCGACATGGAGATCGTCGTCTCCGGTGAGATCGTCCTCGAACTCGACGACGGTGTCGAGACGACATTGTGCCCCGGAGACGTGAACATCCAGAACGGCACTCGGCACCGCTGGCACAACCGCGGCACCGAACCGGCCGTCCTCGCCGTCGCCATGGTCGGGTTACCGCGGATCCCTTCGCCTTGACGTGGTTCGTGGATCGGCAGCGCGATACGCATGGTGTGAAGACGGCATCGTTTTACGCGAAAGCGATTGAGATAAGACAGGAGATCCATGCCGCCCCGGAAGCGAAGGCCATCTGCGGCCGACGGTGACGCTCGGGACGAACCAGCAGTCCCTCCCGGCGACGTCGCAGAGAGGACCGAACCCGACGATGCGTCGGCACTCGCCCAAGAAGCCGAGGCGGAGGCCGAGGCCGCAGAAGCCGCCGCACAGGCTGCCCGCTCCCGTGCCCACGCGCTGAAGCTGCGCAGGCAGGCCACGGCCGGCGCGGCCCAGGTCCTTCCACCCACTGCCATGGACCTGCCCGACCCGACGCTCACCCACGACATCCCAGCCACCGCGCCCGAACTCGACGAGCCGGTCGCCGATCAGTCAGCCGACGACGACACCGACGAAGCCGACAATTGGGTTCCAGCCGGGGAGTACACGGGTGAGCCGGAACACCGTCGCGGCTTCAGGCTGCCCCGCATCAAAGTGAAGTGGGTTGCGGCGGCGCTGATCGTCCTCGGCACGGTCACACTTCTCGGTGCCAGCGCGTACATGCTCGTGAGCCATCGCCAGGTCGCACAGGAGCAGCAGCGCTCGCAAGAGTTCGCGGTCGCGGCCCGCCAGGGTGTCGTCACGTTGATGTCGCTGAACGCCAACAACGCCAAGGACGACGTGAAGCGCATCATCGACGACACGACGGGTGACTTCAAGAAGGACTTTCAGGGCAAGGCCGACGAATTCACCACGGCTGCGCAGGAATCGAAGGTCATCACCGAAGCCACGGTCAACGCAACCGCCGTTCAAGAAATGACCAAGGACACGGCCACCGTGCTCGTTGCCGTGACCACCCAGGTATCCAACGTAGCCAGCAGGCAACAGCAACCCCGCTCCTGGCGACTTCGGGTGGACGTGGCCCGCGACGGAGGGCAGCTCAAAATGGCGAAAGTCGAGTTCGTGCCGTGAGCACCGAGGACAACGGCGACGTGCCCCGCGGCCAGATCGAGGACGCCGGGGACGCCGGGGACGCCACCGAACTCGACGAGGCGTCGAGTGCCGTAGACGACCAGTCGGCCCGACAAGCTCAGCCGAGCCCGCGACCCGGCCTCGTCGCGGGCGCGCTGTTGCCTCTGCTAGTGATACTCCTCCTCGCCTCGGCAGGGCTGACTGCGTGGACATACGCCAACCAGTTCCGGCCGGACCGGCAGACGGGAGCAGGCGTGGCTGCCGCCACGATCAAGGCCGCGTCCGACGGTGCGGTGGCGCTCCTGTCTTACGCGCCGGCGACGATGGACACGGACTTCGCCGGAGCGAAGACACATCTCACCGGTGACTTTCTCCACTACTACAGCCAATTCACCCACGACATCGTTACTCCTGCCGTGCAGCAGCGAGCGGTGAAGACCTCCGCGACGATCGTGCAGTCGGCCGTCGTGGAACTCAAGCCCGACAGCGCAGTGGTGCTGATGTTCCTGAACCAGACGACCACCAGCAAGGAGAACCCCGCCGGGTCGTTCACCGCGAGTTCGGTGAAAGTGGGGCTCACCAACGTCAACGGATCCTGGCTCATTTCGGCGTTCGACCCGGTCTAGTCCGGTCTAGTCCAGGTCTAGTCCAGGTCTAGTCCCCCATACCGCAGCGGTCGGCGACACCAAGCACGTCGAACTAGCCAATGCGATCGCACCTGATCTGCAACCCGGTCGAAGGTACGCCTAGGCGACACCGGAGAGGAGCCAACGCCGACGAGCACGGGAAACAACAGTGTCGGCGACATCGACGTATCCACAGTCACCACCGTGACGGCCATTTCGTCCTCCCACCGGTCCGCTGGTCCCATAATCTCTTGAAACACAAGACAATGCAGTATTGGCAGACAACTGACACACCGTGAACCGGGCCGATAAACTGCGAACGACGAAGCGTACGCGAAGAGGGAGATAGCCGTGATCACAGCAGCGAGGGCAACGATGCCGGCGGCTTTGGGCGCCGTGCTCGTGACGGCTGCGCTGGCGCTCGCCCCGAACGCCAGCGCTACCAGTATGAAGGTGGGCAACTACGAGGTCCCCAACGACCGGTGGGACGATCACACGTGGGTGTGGTCGGTCACCCACTCATGCGGGGCTCCCGATTGTGGCACCCAACTCGAAGATCCCGTCATCGCGCCGCACACCGACAACCTCAACGTCATCGCCATCCCTCGGCCCCCGAAGAGTCAGAGATTCCAGGGCACGGCGTTCTACGCCGACGGCCGCTACACGCTCACGATCGACGTGATCGACGGAGTGCGCTGCATCGGCTACAACCTGCCGTCCCACGACGTATATGACTGGGACGCAGTCTCATTGGTCGGGACGATTGTCTCGACCTACGACGCAGGCTGCTTCGGCGCTCCGGGCGGAGCCAGCACGTACAACTTCTCGCTGACGCGGTTTTGAAACGCCCCGCGGTGTTGGTGCGCCTTGGGCTAGATGTCCCCGCGTGTCCAGGTGCTGGCGCCCGAACGCGCATCGCACGATAGGAACAAGCCGTCGGGTGCCTGCGCCAGGGAGCCGTCGTGACCGGAGCAACTGCTGCCCTCGAACTTGACGCCGAGCATGTCGGTGGTGCGGAACCAGCGGGGCGCCAATCGGCGCGGCGATCCGCAGAACAACAACCTCCCCCAGTCCGTCACCCCGAAGACGTAATAGGTGGTGTTGTCGCAGGGAGCACCGAGCACCGCACCCGCCTGGATGCCGGGCGCGCAGGCGGGCTCGTTGCACGACGTCGGATCGTCGGCAGGCGCCGGGTCCGCTGGGTCCGCCACTGCCGGCGGCGCCCCCACCAATCCTGCGGTCAGCAGAGCAGTCGCGGCGGCAATGACGATTCGCACGCCATCTACTCTCCCACACCGGAGGGTCGGATTCTCCTCTTCGGACGAGGTCCGCCGAACTGCTGAGCGAACCCCGGCCGAACTGGTGTTTACATTTGCCCGAACCTACGGTTTACGGAGGTCAAGGTGTTATTCTGTTGCCTGAGAATGGCATTGCCGCCGGGCGAGGGCGATACTCACGGCAGGTAGGTGGCATCGTGGAAGCGTCTAGGAGCGGCAGATGGGCCCAGTACGACTGATCGCGGCGGCCGCGGCTCTCATGAGTGGGTCCATGCTCAACGCGCCACCGTGTGCCGCGAGCTACGACCAATTCGCCCCGAACGGAACGTATTCCGTCGTTGCGAACGGTGAGTGGGCCAAGATGAACGACCGCTTTGAAGACCAACCGACCGTACGAAGCACCTGGACCGTGAACAGTACGTGCTCTACCGCCATCAGTTGCACGGGTAAAGTTACGAGCACCTTGGGGTGGACCGAGGATATCTACACCACCAACGGCACGTGGTATGTCAAGCACTATGTGCCCGACTGGATTCCGTGCCCAGACGGTGGGACGGGTCCAGGTCTGCAGGTCTACCGCTTCTACCCCGCCAATGACGAGGGCATCGCTACCCCGTTGACGAATACGAACCTCTACCTCGGTGAGGACCAGACGACCGGTGAGAGTGGTGCGTGTGGCAGGAACCGCTCGCTCGTCCTCGTCTTGCCAGTCAAGATCACCAAGGTCAGTTGAGCGCGGCCACCCGCTGAGTACGTCGTACGCAAGCCTGAGGTGCCGGGTGCACCGATCGTGTTGTCCTAGTGCGGGAGCAGGTCCCGCCACGTCTTGACCAGCGGGGCGTCGGCGACCAGATTCGTCACCTTGTAGAGATTGCCATCCGAGCCGATATACTCACCGGTTCGCGGATTGTATTGCGCAAAGGCCACTTTGGGCCCGGCGTCGGGTGAGGTGGCACCGAACGCACTGGGCGCGGCGGGCGCCGCCGTACTGCCGTCTCCGGAACCAGGCGGGGGGGCGGCCGGAGGTGGTACGTCCCCCGCGCCATCGGGCGCGCCACCGAGTGGTGGCCCAGCCGGCGGGATCGGCTGGCCGTTGAGGGAATTGCCGTCGGGCGGCGGCGGCAAGGATGTTTGCGCCAGCGGCACCTCCAGCGGGGGCACGGGTTGCCCCGCGGGTGGGGCAGCATTGGGAGGCGTACCCGAGGGATTGGCCCCTGGGGGCAGCGGCGTTCCGTTGACGGGAGCGTAGAGCTGATCGCCGAGGCCCGCGCGGCTGTCGATCGGGATGCCTTGGGCGATCAGGCTAGGATCGAACGGTGCCGGTCCGGTGGCGTGTTGCCGCATGGCCAACGGCACGAACGGCTGGTCGCTGTCGCAGATCTCGACCGTGGGTGCGCGTTTGCCGGGCTTCCTGATGCAGGGATCGTTGCGAACGCCTCGGACGGCGATCGGAGAGTCCTGCGGTAGTTTGCAGTACAGCCCGTCGGGAGTGTCGATGTCCGAGAGGTCATTTGGCGAGCGCTGTGCCGACTGCGGCAGGAATCCGACCGTACACGCGGGGGGATCGTCTACCAATACCGCGAAGTCGCCTCGTGCGTTGCCGGTCGAGTCGGATATCGGCGTGTACGACTGCTGCTGAGCGAAGTACGGGGGCAGTAGCACCAAGAGTTGCTCGAGCGAGGCGTTGT
>NZ_JBOGDD010000354.1:0-5851 GCF_050701675.1 Mycobacterium sp.
CCCCCGACCGGAGCGATGAGATCGTGGTGCGCAGCGATCGCGAGGACGACGAGGTGGCCATCTCGCTGAGCACGGCGCCCGGTGACGTAACCGGTTGGGCCGCCTACGTGGCGGGGGTGATCTGGGCGCTGCGGAGCGCGGGCCATCAGCTCAGCGGCGGCAGGATGTCGGTCTCCAGCGATGTCGAGATGGGGTCCGGACTGTCGTCGTCGGCCGCACTCGAATGCGCGGTCCTCGGCGCGATCGCGGCCGCCACCGGCCTCGTCGCGAACCGGGTCGAGCTGGCCCAGATCGCACAGGTCGCCGAGAACGACTACGTCGGTGCCCCGACAGGCCTGATGGATCAATTGGCGTCGCTGTGCGGTGAGCCGCACCAGGCACTGCAGATCGACTTCCTCGACCTCTCCGTCCGGCCGGTGCGGTTCGACCCCGATGCCGCAGGCGTCGAGCTGCTCGTCATCAATTCCCATGCGCCGCACCACCATGCGGGCGGCGAGTACGCGGCGAGGCGCGCGGCCTGCGAGCGCGCCGCCGTCGACCTCGGCGTCTCATCGCTGCGCCACGTCCAGGACCGGGGACTCTCCGCACTCGGCGAGGTACGGGATCCGCTGGACGCCCGACGCGTCAGGCACATCCTCACCGAGAATCAGCGTGTCCTGGAGGTCGTTACCGCACTGGGTGATTCCGACTTCGAGGCGGCAGGACGGATCTTCACGGCTTCGCACGCATCGATGCGCGACGACTTCGAGATCACCACCGACCACATCGACCTGATTGCCGACACCGCAGTCCAGGCGGGCGCGCTCGGCGCCAGGATGACCGGCGGAGGCTTCGGTGGCTGCGTGATCGCCCTCGTCGGCGCGGACCGGTCGCCGGCCGTCGCGCGTGCGGTGTACGAGGCGGTGAGCCGGGCGGGCTTCGTCGCACCGACGATCGCGCGTACCGAGGCCGGCGCGGGCGCCTCCCTCTCGCGGTGACGGTATCGGTCCAGATGACCGTTTGAATCTCGCCGGCAGGCAACGGCCATACACTCGCTGCAAAGGGATGTACCGGGCTCAACGAGGAGCGAAGAACATGACGATCACCGAACCAGGCGTCGAATCCACCACGCCGTTCGACGACGACGTCGCCGCCACGCAGCGATATCTCGACAGTCCGCGCTTCGACGGGATCATCCGGCTGTACACGGCCCGTCAGGTTGCCGAGCAACGCGGCACGATTGCATGCGAATATCCCGTGGCGCGGGACGCGGCGGCGGGCTTTTACGATCGCCTGCGCGAACTGTTCTCGCAGCAGAAGAGCATCACCACCTTCGGCCCCTACTCGCCCGGCCAGGCGGTCACCATCAAGCGGATGGGCATCGAGGGCATCTACCTCGGAGGTTGGGCGACGTCGGCGAAGGGCTCGCTGAGCGAGGACCCGGGGCCAGACCTTGCCAGCTATCCGCTGAGCCAGGTGCCCGACGAGGCCGCGGGCCTGGTGCGCGCGCTACTCACCGCAGACCGCAACCAGCAGTACCTGCGCCTGCGGATGAGCGACGCCGAGCGCGCCGCGACCCCGGCGACCGACTACCGGCCGTTCATCATCGCCGACGCCGACACCGGCCACGGCGGGGACCCGCACGTCCGCAACCTGATCCGCCGCTTCGTCGAGGTCGGCGTGCCCGGGTATCACATCGAGGATCAGCGCCCCGGCACCAAGAAGTGCGGCCATCAGGGCGGCAAGGTCCTGGTGCCGTCCGACGAGCAGATCAAGCGCCTCAACACCGCCCGCTTCCAGCTCGACGTGATGCGGGTGCCAGGCATCATCGTCGCGCGCACGGATGCGGAGGCGGCCAACCTCATCGACAGCCGCGCCGACGAACGCGACCAACCGTTCATCCTCGGTGCCACCAATCTGAAGGTCCCCCCGTACAAGGCCTGTTTCCTGGCGTTGATGCGCAGCTTCCACGACGCTGGCGTCACCGATCTTCGAGGTCATCTCCTCTATGCCCTCCCCGATGGCGAGTACGCCGCCGCGGATGCGTGGCTGGGGCGCCAGGGCATCACGACCCTGGTCACCGAGGCGGCGGCGTCGTGGTCCGACGGCAAGTCGCAATCGGTCGACGATCTCTTCGACGAGGTCGAGTCCCGGTTCGTCGACGCCTGGCAGGCCGACGCCGGCTTGGAGACCTACGGCGAAGCGGTGGCCGAGCTGATCGCGTTCCGCGAGCGCGAGGGCGAGCCGCTCGAGGTGAAGGTTGCCGACTGGCGGCAGTTCGCCGCGACCGCATCGCTGTACGCCGCTCGCGAGAAGGCCAGGGAGCTGGGGGTCGACGTCCCGTGGGATTGCGAGCGGGCCAAGACCCCAGAGGGCTACTACCAGGTGCGCGGCGGCATTCCCTATGCGATCGCCAAATCGCTTGCGGCGGCGCCGTTCTGCGACATCCTGTGGATGGAGACCAAGACCGCGGACCTCGACGACGCCAGGCAGTTCGCGCACGCGATCCACGCCGTCTACCCGGACAAGATGCTGGCCTACAACCTGTCGCCCTCGTTCAACTGGGACACCACCGGCATGACCGACGACCAGATGCGCGCCTTCCCCGCCGCCATCGGAAAGATGGGCTTCGTCTTCAACTTCATGACGTACGGCGGACACCAGATCGACGGTGTCGCCGCCGAGGAGTTCGCCACCGCGCTGCGGCAGGACGGCATGCTCGCCCTGGCTCGGCTGCAGCGCAAGATGCGTCTGGTCGAATCGCCGTACCGCACGCCGCAGACCCTGGTCGGCGGCCCCCGCAGCGACGCGGCCCTGGCCGCCTCGTCGGGACGCACGGCGACCACGAAGTCCATGGGCAAGGGCTCCACGCAGCATCAGCACCTCGTGCAGACCGAGGTGCCGAAGAAGCTGCTCGAGGAGTGGTTGGCGCTGTGGAGTGAGCACTATCAGCTCGGCGAGACGCTCCGGGTCCAGTTCCGGCCGCTGCGCGCGGGCGGCGAGGTCCTCGAACTCGGCATCTACGGCGACCGCGACGGCGGCGAGGAGAAGCTCGCCAACGTGCTGGTCGACCCCATCAAGGACCGCAACGGCCGCAGCATCCTGACGGTGCGCGACCAGAACACCTTTGGCGAGCAGCTGCGCAAGAAGCGCCTGATGACCCTGATCCACCTGTGGTTGATCAACCGATTCAAGGCCGACGCGGTGTACTACGTCACGCCGACCGAGGACAACCTCTATCAGACCGAGAAGATGAAGTCGCACGGCATCTTCCGTGACGTGCATCAGGACGTCGGCGAGATCGTCGTCGCGGACGTGAACCACGACCGCATCGATGAGCTGCTTGCGCCGGATCGCGAGGCGCTGGGGCGGTTGATCCGCAAGGAGGACTAACGCATCGCTGGTCCCCGTCAAGGGCTTTCGTGTCGAAGGTGCAGCTGAGCGCCGAGCCCGATCGAGGCCAGGATCATCGTCGCCGCGACGTACCAGTAGACGGTGGGCTCCAGTCCTACGATGTTCGCGATCACGCCGGCGATGACGATTGGCACGCCAAAGGCGAGGTAGCAGACGAGATAGATTCCGGCGGCAATGCCTGCCCTCTGATGCGTTGCCACTAGGGGAAGGACGAGCCGCAGCCCACCCGTGAACGACGCCCCGAAGCCTGCGCCTGCGATCGTCTGTCCGACGATCATGAGGGCAAGGCTTCCTGCGCACACGCCGCCGACGATGCCGGCGGCCCCGACGATGGATGCGTAGATGCCGACCGTCATCGAGCGCCGGGGGTCCACCGTGGCGAAGGCCAGTCCGATCGCTGCCGACGCAGCCGGTGCGACGGACCCGGAAAGGCCGGCGACGAGGCTGCTGTCAAGCAGGAAGACGGAGCTGACCATGGTCGGGCAGAGACCGCCCGAGAGCCCCGACAGCATCCAGATCGCAGCGAGCGCGGGTACTGCTGCGGCGAATTCCCTTCTGGCGGAACGCGGGACGACGACCCGTGGGATCAGCGAGTGCAGCGCACCCGGTTGGCGGGTCGTCGTCTCGGGAGAGAGTGCGATGACGACGATTCCGAGCAGCGTGGCGACCAGTAGCACGCCGAAGATGACCGAATTCGGTGCGGCCGTTCGCTGGATCACGATCCCGGCCAGGAGGGAACCGACTCCGAGGCCGCCCGTCAACCCGACGCTGCCGAGGATGATGCCCAGCCTCTTGCGGTTCGGTGGGGCGAGTTCGACGAGTAACGCAGTGAACGCCGCCGTGGCGGCACCGGTGGCAATGCCTTGGACCAGGCGACCTGCGATCACCCACCCGATGTCCGCGGCGACGAGGAAGATGAAATTCGACGCCAGCTGAATCAGCAACGCCCCGAGCAGAACTGGACGACGGCCGACGTGGTCGGAGAGCGACCCAAGGGTAAGGATGGCGACGAGGAACCCGATGGCGAAGACGGCGAATGCGAGTGTGAGAAGCGCCGGGGTGAGCGCCCACTGGACCCCGTAGAGCGGCAGCAGAGGCATCAGCGCACCGGCCGCGACATACAGGCTGGTGAACGCAAACGCTGCGCCAGCGAAGGCCACGCCGGCGGGGAGCGTGGGGCGGTCTCTCTCGGCGGCAACGCCAAGGGACCCCGGCGCGGAGGCTCGTGCGGCTGCGTTGGTCATCACGGTCGCTCAGTGGCCGCCGAGCGGGGAGGGCAGAGTCCCGAAGGGGCGGAACGAGATTTCGGGAGCGGAGTTGACGATCTCCGCACTGCCAGGAGACTGGCACGCGGTGCCCGGGCCGGTTACGGCGCAGGATCTCGGCAGCTGGGTGGGAGCAGCGGCCGCGGTCGGTGCCGCGACCGTCGTGATCGCGACAACCCCTGCCGCCAACAGCGATGCGAATTGAGTCGGTGTGACTCTCATGGTGCTACTCCTTCTGCGAAGGTCCCGGATCGGAACCGATTTCACGCTGGCAAGCCCGACGCTACGCATGAAGTGGCACACTCCCCTGGTCCATTCAGGCACCTAATGTCTGGGCCACTTGGGCTGCGGGTGAGACCTCCCGGCCGGTGCCGACCTGCACGAGGAGATGTAGTCCCCGCGAGCATTCACGGGAACTTCATAGGTTCGGCTTGGCCGCACCTTAGGTCGCGCGGGGATGTTGGAGCCATGAGTGCTATCGCCAACACGTCGGGTCGGGGCCATACCCGCGCGGTACGTCGCCCGCTGGTGGAGCGGCGGCGGATCGCCTTGGGTGCCATTCTCGCCCTGGCCGGTGCGTCCTCACTCGTGCTGCTCGCAGACGTTCACGTCGGCCCGGCATGGATGCACTGGCTCGGTTCGCTGGTGGCCCTTGCCGCGGGACTCGGGGTGGTGGTCGTCGCGGAACTGAATTGGCAGCGCGCGATCAGCACGGCGGCGGCCGCCGGTCTGGTGGCGCAGTCCGCTGACGAGGGCAACGCCGGAAGTTAGCGCACCGGTCTATATCTGACCGGGCATACCGCCCATTGCCGGTGATGGCATTGCCATCGGCGGCGGCGCTATTGGCATTTGAATCGGCGGCGGCGCCTCGATCGGCGGCGGCGCTATCGGCATTTGAATCGGCGGCGGCGCCTCGATCGGCGGTGGCGCTATCGGCATTTGAATCGGCGGTGGCGCCTCGATCGGCGGTGGCGCGATCGGCTCTTCGACGGGCGGAGGCGGTGGCGCCGCCTCGACCGGCGGAGGCGGAGGTGGCGGTGGCGGTGGGACGAACGGGCTTCCCAGGCACGCCGCATCGGCAGGCATGGTGGCGCATTGGGGATCGAGTGGGCCAGTGGGAAGCGCTGGAGGCGGAGGTGGTCCCTGCCAATACGGACCGCCCTCACACACCGGGTCCGTGGGCATCTGAATGC
>NZ_JBOGDD010000355.1:0-1922 GCF_050701675.1 Mycobacterium sp.
TCGCCTGGTGTCTCGGGCTGACCCAGCAGGAACACGGGGTCGACACGGTCCGCGAAATCGTGAATCTGCTTCTGCTGCGCGGCAATATCGGCCGCGAAGGGGCCGGTCCCTCGCCGGTTCGCGGTCACAGCAACGTCCAGGGCAACCGCACCTGCGGTATCGATCACCGCCCGGGCAGGCAACTACTGGACCGGTTGGCGGAGGTATGCGCGATCACGCCCCCGCGCGAACACGGTCTGGACACGGTGGCGACCATCGAGGCGATGATCACCGGCGCGGTGAAGGTGTTCGTCAGCATGGGCGGCAACTTCAGCCTGGCCACGCCGGATACCGAGGCGACGTTCGCCGCGCTGCGCAACTGCGAGCTCACCGTTCAGGTCAGTACCAAGCTCAACCGCAGCCATCTGGTCCATGGTCGCAACGCGCTGATCCTGCCGTGTCTGGGGCGCACCGAGAAAGATGTTCAGCGCGGTGGTGAGCAGGGCGTCACGGTCGAGGATTCGATGAGCATGGTGCACTTGTCATTTGGGATGAAGAAGCCAGCATCTCCGCAGTTGAAGTCGGAGTGCGCGATCTTGGCTGGCATGGCCCGAGCAACGCTCCCGACCTCCGCCACACCGTGGGAGTACTACATCGAAGACTACGACCGGATCCGCGACGTGATGGCCAAGGTGTTCGATGGCTTCGAGGACTTCAACCGGCGCGTGCGGCTACCGCTGGGGTTTCGAATCCGCCAGCCGGCGCGCGAGCGGGTCTTCCTCACCCCGTCGGAAAAAGCGGAGTTCTCCGCGGCCACCATGCCTGATGTGGTGCCGCCACCGGACCGGTTGACACTGAGCACCGTGCGGTCCCACGACCAGTGGAACACCACCATCTACTCCGATGACGACCGCTACCGGGGACTGAAGAACCTGCGCACCGCGCTATTCATGAACACCGAAGACATGCGCGACCGCGGACTGGAAGAGTTCGACCTCATCGACATCACCAGCTTCGCCCGCGACGGCAGTACCCGCTCGGTATACGGCTACCGCGTCGTGGCCTACAACACCCCGCGCGGCAGCGTATTCGGCTACATGCCCGAGTTGAATGTGCTCTGCGCGATCGCCGACCACAGCAGACAAAGCGGACAACCGTTGACCAAGCAACTCATCGTCGAAGTCACCCCGGCCTCTTCTTACGACCGCTGAGCGTCGTCCGTGCCGAGCACGACTTGGGCGGTCCGGCTAACACCCGTGGGGTCCAGATAGCCGAGGGTGACTGTGACGCCGGGCGCCTTCGTCTGCACTGCCGCGAGCAAACCCTCAGCGTTGTCGATCACTTGGTGGTCGACCTTCGTAACGACCTCACCGGCGGACATGCCTGCGGCCGCGGCCGGACCGCCGCTGGTGACTCCGACGAGCCGTGCACCGGAAACACTCCCGTCGTCACCCACTTGCACGCCCAGGGAAGCATGCGACGCCTTGCCGGTGGCAATGAGTTCGTCGGCGACGCGCCTTGCCTCACCGACGGGAATCGCAAAACCAAGGCCATCCGAACCACTTTGCGAGACAGGCGAATCCCCTGGGGATGCAATCGCCGAGTTCATCCCGACGAGCTGGCCATTTGCATCGACCAGCGCTCCGCCCGAGTTTCCGGGGTTGATCGGCGCGTCGGTTTGAATGGCGTCGATCGTTGTTGGTGGATTCCCTGAGCCGGCATCGACTGTGGACACCGGACGGTCGAGCGCGCTGATGATGCCCGTGGTGACCGTGCCATCCAAGCCCAGTGGGGATCCCACCGCCACCACCTGCTGGCCGACGCGAAGGTCGGCTGATGATCCCATCGCGATCGGGTTCAACCCAGAAGCGCCCTGCGCCTGCACGATTGCGATATCGGTCGTTGGATCGGTGGCGACCACGGTGAAGGGCACGGTGTGGCCG
>NZ_JBOGDD010000356.1:0-1976 GCF_050701675.1 Mycobacterium sp.
GGCCCGCTTCTGCGTGTCGCCGGCGACGGTCAACCGGTGGGTGCGCCGCGAGCGCCAGGCCACCGAGGCCGAGCGCTTGTCAGGGGCATGGGCCCAAGACCGCCCGTGTCGCCCGCGGCGCTCACCCGGCCTGATCAGCGAGGCCGAGCACGACCGGATCTGCCAGATGCGCGAGGACACCGGCTGGGGCCCCCGGTTGATCGCGCCGCATGTCGGACGCTGCCACTCGACCGTCCATGCGGCGTTGCGCCGACGCGGCTGCTCGCGCCGGCCGCGGGCGCCCAAGGACAGCGTGGTGCGCTACGAGTGGCCCTGCCCGGGCCAGTTGCTGCATGTCGACGTCAAGAAGTTCGGGCGCTTCCAAGCCCCCGGCCACAAGGTCACCGGCGATCGCACCCAACGCTCGCGGCGGGTCGGCTGGGACTACGCCCACAGCCTGCTGGATGACTGCAGCCGCCTGGCCTACACCGAGCTGCACGACGACGAACGCGCCGACACAGTGACCGCGTTCATGACCCGCGCCCTGGACTGGTTTCTGGACAACGGCATCGTCGCCGAGCGGCTGCTGTCAGACAACGCGTGGGCCTACACCCATAACCGCTCGCTGCGCGAGCTGCTGTGGCGCCGCGCGATCACCCACAAGACGATCCGGCCCTACCGCCCCCAGACCAACGGCAAGGTCGAGCGCTACCAACAGACCCTCGCGCGCGAGTGGGCCTACGGCCAGATCTACGCCTCATCAGACGCCCGCGCCGAGGCGCTGCCACACTGGACCCAGCACTACAACACCACCCGCAACCACAGCGCCATCGGCGACCGCCCACCCATCAGACGCGTTCACCACGTCCTCGGGCACGACACCTAGCCCCGCGCCTACGCGGCTTGGGCGACGAGCGCGTCCTGCGCCGCGTCGGCCCGATCCTGCGCGGCGCGATAGGTCGAGAAGCCCTCCCGCCCGGGCCACGCGCGCCATGCCGCCAGCGCGCGCGACGCGTCCTGGTGCGCCGCGTGCCACGCGGCCTCCAGGCCGTCGGCGTAGGCGCAGTCGATCACGATCTCCCGCGTGTCGGGGACCGCTTCGAGCAGATCATGGAGCTGCTGCGTGGTCATCGTGCTGGCGGGTCCATTCCCCCAAGATGCACACTCGACTCATCGCGGTCCGCCGTTACGACGTTTCGCGCGCCAACTCTGTACGGCCAGGAACACGACCACCAGGACCACGGGGGCCAGATACAGGATCGACCCCCACCAGTGCCCGACGTGGGCGAAGGGCACCGCCATCACTGCGCCGCGGCCGACAGCAGCCACAGCCCGAGGCTGGTGAAGCCGACCATGACGACGAGCATCCAGTACTGCGAGCGCGTCGCCGAGGTCGGGTCGCGGTAGGTGGCCAGCGCCCGGTCGTGGGCCAGGGTCAGGCCGCCGATGTGGCCGACGATCAGCGCCCCGACCTGCACGTACCAGATCGCGTTGGCGCTGATCCAGCCGTAGTTGATCGTCGCCGACGCCGTCCCGAAGAAGTTGCTGCCGTTGCCCAGCGGATCTGAGATCAGGTAGGCCATCGCCTGGGCCTGGTAGGTCAGCGCCGAGAAGTAGTGGGCGATGACGTAGGCCAGCGCGATCGGCACGAGCGTGTGCGCGAACAGGCGCGAGAGCTCCTGGACGCTGCGCGACTCGTCGACCGTGCGCATGCCGACGACGCCGAGCCGGTAGACCGCGCTGACCAGCAGCACCATCGCGATCAGGCCGAGCGTGAAGGTGATCTCCAGCGCGCCCTCGGCGTGCAGGCCGATGTCGATGAACCAGCGCTGGATGTCGGGCGCGACGTCGTTCCACAGCGCGCCGAGCGAGAACCCGTCGAACGCCGTGGTGCCGATCATGATGCAGATCAGCGGCACCGTGCCCGGGCGCGGGTCCAATGGCACGACGCCGGCCAGCGGCTTGCGCGTGCGCAGCTCGCCGTCGGTCCAGTGCAG
>NZ_JBOGDD010000357.1:0-5869 GCF_050701675.1 Mycobacterium sp.
GGCTGGACTCCGGCCCGCCGACTATGCGAGGTGAGTTTTCATGGCACGCATCGACTTGACGGCCAAGATCCCCCTGATCGGAATGACCATGGTGTTCCTGGCGATGGGGATCGTCGCCGTCACCGCCTACCTGCACGCCGGCTGGTATTCGATCGTGGGGTATGCGATCGCGGCCGTGATCGCCGTGTTCGGTTTCGCCTTCACCTTCCGCGACATCAATGACACGTCCAAACCGCCGCCCGTGGTACGGCCGTCGGACGGTGCGGGCCGATGACGACTGAACCGAAGCAGGAGGAGTACGACAACTCGGCGTTCAAATCCGAGGATGAAGGCTACGAGAAGGGCCTCAAACCGCGACAGCTCCAGATGATCGCGATCGGCGGCGCGATCGGCACCGGACTGTTCCTCGGCGCCGGTGGCCGACTCGCCAGCGCCGGGCCCGCGCTGTTCCTGGTGTACGGGTTCTGCGGCATCTTCGTGTTCCTGATCCTGCGGGCGCTCGGCGAACTCGTCCTGCACCGGCCGTCCTCGGGGTCCTTCGTGTCCTACGCCCGCGAGTTCCTCGGCGAGAAGGCGGCATTCGTCGCCGGCTGGATGTACTTCCTGAACTGGGCCATGACGGCGATCGTTGACTCCACCGCCATCGCCACCTACTTCCACTTCTGGAAGGCGTTCGCCCCCATCCCGCAGTGGCTCATCGCGCTCATCGCGCTCGCCATCGTGCTTGGCATGAACATGATCTCGGTGAAGGTGTTCGGTGAGCTCGAGTTCTGGGCGGCGCTGATCAAGGTCGTCGCGCTGGTGGCGTTCCTGGTCGTGGGCACCATCTTCCTGGCGGGCCGCTACGACATCCAGGGTCAGTCGACCGGATTCAGCGTCATCTCGGATCACGGCGGACTGTTCCCCACGGGCCTGTTCCCGGTGGTCATCGTCACTTCCGGCGTGGTCTTCGCCTATGCCGCAGTCGAACTCGTCGGCACAGCCGCGGGTGAGACGGCCAACCCGGAGAAGATCATGCCGCGGGCGATCAACTCCGTCATCGCGCGCATCGCGCTGTTCTACGTTGGCTCGGTGTTCCTGCTCGGGCTCCTGCTCCCGTACACGGCCTACAAGTCCGGTGAGAGCCCCTTCGTCACCTTCTTCTCCAAGATCGGTATCGAGGGTGCCGGCACGGTCATGAACATCGTCGTCCTGACGGCCGCGTTCTCCAGCCTCAACGCGGGTCTGTACTCGACAGGGCGGATCCTGCGGTCGATGGCGATGAACGGAAGCGCCCCGAAGTTCACCTCGCTGATGAACAAGCGCGGCGTGCCCTACGGCGGCATCTGCCTGACCGCCGTGATCGGGCTCTTCGGCGTGCTGCTCAACGGCATCGTGCCCGCGCAGGCATTCGAGATCGTGCTCAACGTCGCCGCCCTCGGCATCATCGCGTCCTGGGGCACCATCGTGATCTGTCAGATCCAGCTCTACCGGTGGTCGAAGAAGGGCATCCTGGAGCGGCCGTCGTTCCGGCTGTGGGGCACCCCGTGGACCGGCTACCTCACGCTGGCGTTCCTGCTCGGGGTGCTGGTGCTGATGGCCTTCGACCCGCCGATCGGCACGTGGACCGTCGGGTTGCTGGTGCTCATCATCCCGGCGCTGGTGGTCGGCTGGTTCGCCGTCCGGTCGCGGGTGCTGGCAGTCGCGAAGGAGCGCGAGGGATTCACGGGTCAGTTCCCCGTGATTGCGAACCGGCCGCCGCCTGGTGACAAGGAGTAGCCCTACTTCAGTAGCGGATCGCGCGGCAGGCCCAGGATGCGCTCGGCGATCGTATTGCGGGTGATCTCGGAGGTCCCGCCCGCGATCGTCATCGCGCGGTTTCCCAGATAGGCCGTCGCGAGCTGCGGCATCCCGCCGACCACGGCAGTGGCCCCGGCCAGGTCCATGCCCAGTTCGGTCAGCCGCTGCGATTGTTCGGCCAACAGCAGCTTGGTCACGTTTCCCTCGGGACCGGGCTCGGCGCCCGATATGGCGCGCGTGACCCGCCGCAGGTTGAGCAGCCGCAGCGTGTGAGCCTCGGCGATCACCTCGCCGGCCCGCCGCACGTGGGCCGCCGCCGTCTCGGTCGGCGCGCCGTCGAGCAGCGTGATCAGGTCATCGACGGTGAAGCCGGTGGGCGCCGACGAGCCGCCGCCGATCGAGATGCGCTCATTGCCCAGCGTCGCGCGGGCCACCAGCCAGCCGCGGTTCACCTCGCCGACCACGTCTGCGTCTGGGACGAACACGTCGTCGAAGAAGACCTCGTTGAAGTGCGCGTGCCCGGTGAGGCCCTTCAGCGGATTGATCTTCACCCCAGGCGCCGACATGTCGATGGCCACCATCGTGACGCCAGCGTGCTTGGCCGCGTCGGGATCGGTGCGCACCGTCGCCAGCCCCCACTGGCACTGCTGCGCCAGGCTGGTCCACACCTTCTGGCCGGTGATCAGCCAGCCGCCGTCGACCTTCTTGGCCGCCGTGCGCACCGCGGCGGCGTCGGAACCCGCACCGGGCTCCGAGAACAGCTGGCACCACATCACTTCGCCGCGGAGCACCGGTTCGACCCAGCGTTCGCGCTGGTCGTCGTTGCCCGCCTGGGCAATGGTGAGGGTGACCCAGCCCGTGATGCCCATGTCGGCGCGCTCGACGTGCTGGAATTCCTCCTCGATCACCAGCTGCTCCAGCACGGCCGCGCCCCGGCCCCACGGCTTCGGCCAGTGCGGTACCAGATAGCCCGAGTCGACGAGGAAGTCGCGCCGCTTCTCGGTCGGTAGGGACATCCACGTGGTGACGGCCTCGCGGGCCGGGGCGCGGAACTCCCCGGCCTCGGCGGGCAGGGTGAACGACGCGCCGCGGGCCTGCCCGCTGCGCTGCCCCGCCACGACGTCGATCAGGGGATCGGCGCCGTCGGCGATGAGCGCGCCGCGAGCGTGCGGGCCCGGCGCAGGTAGAGGTGTGCATCGTGCTCCCAGGTGAAGCCGATCCCGCCGTGAAGCTGAATGTTGCACTCCGCGTTGAGGATCTGCGTACGAATGGCATGTGATGCGGCCACCGCGGCCGGGAACCATGCGCTGTCGAGGTCTTCTACGCGGGCGGCGTCCCATGTCGCTGCGGTGGTCTGCTCGGCGTTGACGAGCATGTTGGCGGCGTGGTGCTTGACGGCTTGGAAGGTGCCGATGGTGCGGCCGAACTGCTCGCGCACCTTGGCGTAATCCACCGCCATTTCCAGGGCGGCCCAACTGATTCCGACGGCCTCGGCAGAGGCCAGGATGCGGAACGCAGAGCGCGCGTTGCGCGCGGCCCCGCGAAGGACGCGGTCCTCGGTGACGGTGACCGCGCGCAGTTCGACCTTGCCGATGCTGCGGGTGGTGTCCAGTGGCGCAAGGGGTGTGACCGTCACCCCGTCGGCGTTCGCATCCACGACGATGACGTCGTCACCGGCCGTCAGCACCAGGACGTCGGCGTGTGGTGCGCCAAGCACTGCGGCGCTCTCGCCGGTGAGCGTCAGACCCGGACCGATCGTGATGTCGCTCGACAGCCCGAGGGCGCCAACGCGACTGCCGTCGGCGAGTCCTGGAAGCAGGTGTGCTCGAAGGGTATCCGTTGCGCAGCGGTCGATGACCACCGCGGCCGAGCTGCTCGGCAGGAAGGGGCCGGGGCACAGTTCGCGTCCCTGCGCCTCGAGCACCACGGCCAACTCGGGCAGTCCGAAACCCGATCCGCCGTGCTCTTCGGCGATCGCCAGGCCCTGCCAACCGACGCCGACGGCGGCGGCCCACAGGTCGGCGGGGTGAGTCGCGCCCGCCGCGTCCTGATCGAGGGTCGCCCTGGCCGCAGCGCGGCTCTTCAGCCTTCTGAGCTGGCCGTTCGCGGCGTCGGCCAGGTCGCGGTGGTCGTCGGTGATCGCTAGCGCAGAGGTGCCCACGACCTCGACTAAACCACCCCGACGTGGAGTTGGTAGACAACTTCTGATTGTTGTCGTTTACCGGCGGGTAACCGGGGTACCCTCGCGAAATGACGGCTCGACCGGATACCCGGTATCCCGGACCCACCTGGACTACCCGCGCCCGCTGGCTGTTGAAGGCCGGTCCTGCCGACTACATGCTGGCGATGAGCGTCGCGGCGACGTCCCTGCCCGTGATCGGCAAGCACCTCGAACCGCTCGGCGGGGCCACCGCGATGAGCATCTGGGGGGTACGGCATACCCCCGACTTCGTCGGCGCTGCGGTCAAGTCCTGGCTGACGCCAGGCATCGGCGAGGTGAAGAAGCAGCAGCGCGATGCGACCAATGCCGTGACCGAGGCGGCGTTGCGTGGGGTCGTGCCCGCCAAGGATCTCGACATCACCTGGCCCGCTCCCGAACGCACTCCGCCGGTGTGGAAGGCATTCGAGCATCGTCGCAACGTGTACCGGTCCTCGGTTCGGTACGGGGACAGTCCATCTCAACTCCTCGACGTGTGGCGGACCAAGGACCTGCCAGTGCAACCCGCACCGGTGATGCTGTTCCTGCCCGGCGGCGCATGGGTGCACGGCGGCCGGATACTCCAGGGCTATGCGCTGATGTCGCATCTGGCCGACATGGGCTGGGTGTGCCTCTCGATCGACTACCGCGTCGCGCCCAACCACCCGTGGCCCCAACACATCACGGACGTGAAGACCGCCATCGCGTGGGCCCGCGCCAACGTGGACAAGTACGGCGGCGACCGCAATTTCGTTGCCGTGGCCGGTACTTCGGCAGGTGGGCACCTGGCGGCATTGGCCGGCCTGACTCCCAACGATCCCGAGATGCAGCAGGACCTGCCCGAAGGCTCCGACACCTCGGTGGACGCCGTCGTCGGCATCTACGGCCGCTACGACTGGGAGGACCGCTCCACCGTCGAGCGGGCGCGCTTCGTGGACTTCCTGGAGCGGGTCGTCGTGAAGCACGGGCTCGACCGGCATCCGGAGATCTTCCGCAACGCATCACCGATCGCCCGCACGCATGCCGACGCGCCACCGTTCCTCGTCATTCACGGCAGTGGCGACACCGTCATCCCCGTGCAGCAGGCGCGCGACTTCGTGGCCAAGCTGCGCGCCGAGTCACGGGCGCCGGTCGGTTACGTGGAGTTGCCTGGCGCAGGCCACGGCTTCGACATGACCGACGGAGCCCGCACCGGCTCGATGGCCACGGCAATCGGCTTGTTTCTCAACGAAGTTCACCGAAACCAGACGATGGCCGGGGCAAAGCAGGTTATATAGCCGCGTGAAGAGGCTCAGCGGTTGGGACGCCGTCCTGCTGTACAGCGAGACACCCGCCGTGCACATGCACACGCTGAAGCTGGCCGTGATCGCGCTCGACGACCTGAAGGGCCGGACGTTCGGCGTCGAGGACTTCCGCAAGGTCATCCACGGCAGGCTCTTCAAGCTCGCTCCGTTCCGCTACGAACTCGTCGACATCCCCTTCAAGTTCCACCATCCGATGTGGCGGGAGAACTGCGAGGTCGACCTCGAGTACCACATCCGCCCGTACCGGGTGGCCAGCCCCGGCGGCCGCCGCGAACTCGACGACGCGGTCGGCAAGATCGCCAGCACGCCGCTGGACCGCACCAGACCGCTGTGGGAGATGTACTTCATCGAAGGCCTCGCAGAGGGCAGGATTGCGGTGCTCGGCAAGATCCACCACGCGCTGGCGGACGGGGTCGCCTCGGCCAACCTGATGGCGCGGGGCATGGATCTTCAGACGGGTCCGGCCGACCGCGACTCCTATGCCACCGACCCCGCGCCAACCAGATCGGAACTGGTGCGGACGGCCTTCGGCGACCACCTGCGTCAGATCGGTCGACTGCCGGGGGTGATGCGCTACACCGCACAGGGC
>NZ_JBOGDD010000358.1:0-7611 GCF_050701675.1 Mycobacterium sp.
CGTCGGGGCGGGACATGACGGCGTCGCGGCGCCGCACGTATCCGGTCGTGACGCCGGGCGTCAGTTCGCGGTGTTCGTCCACTTCGGCGGCGGCGGCGACGATGTGGTCGGCTACCCGCGTGTGGGAGGGGACGAACAAGAATCCCGGTTTGGTGCACAGCTGACCACACGATCCGGTGACGCTGGCGACGTAACCCTCGGCGATCTGAGCCGCGTTCTGCCGCAGCGCGGCCTCGGTGACGAAAACCGGGTTGACGCTGCCGAGCTCGCCGTAGAAGGGGATCGGATTCGTGCGGCCCGCGGCGATTTCGGCCAACGCCCGGCCCGCGGCGGTCGATCCGGTGAATGCGGCGGCACGCACGCGCGGGTCCCGCAGCGCGGCGACGCCGTCGTCGCGGGTCTCGATCAGGTTGAACGCGCCGGGCAATCCCGCGGCCGTCAAGGCGTTCTCGACAATCTCAGCGGTCGCCCGGGACAGCCGGGGATGGCCTTCGTGCGCCTTGACCACGACCGGGTTGCCCGCGGCCAGCGCAGCGGCAGCGTCACCGCCGGCAACCGAGAACGCAAGCGGAAAGTTTGACGCGGCGAAGATCAGGACCGGGCCGATCGGCACATTGACGCGCCGCACGTCAGGGCGAGGTCCGATGACATAGTCCGGGTCTGCCTCGTCGATGCGCGCATCCAGGTATGCGCCTTCCACAATGACCTCGGCAAACAGCCGCAGTTGCCATGTGGTGCGCCGCATTTCGCCGCGAAGCCGGCCTTCGGCCAGACCGGTCTCGATGACGGCCAGCGGAATCAGCTCGTCGGCGGCGTCGTCGAGCCGGTCTGCGACCGCGACGAGAGCGCGGGCGCGGGCGTGCAGGTCGATGTCGGCCAATGGCGCGGCGGCGGCCTCGGCGCGGTCGAGGACGGTGGACAGGTCGACAGGGGTAGCGGTGTCAGTCACCGGTGAGGCCTCCGTAACGAGTGATGGTCAGAATTCGAATCCGGCCGGGAAAGGGTCGTCGGGGTCGAGCATGTACTGCGCGGTGCCGGTGATCCAGGCCCGTCCGGTGATCGTCGGCTGCACCGCGTCGAACCCCCCAACGGTGGTGGTGCCAACGAGCCGGCCGATGAACTGCGATCCGATGAATGATTCGTTGACGAAATCCCGATGCAGGGGCAGTTGCCCGCGGGTGTGCAGCTCTGCCATTCGCGCGCACGTGCCGGTGCCGCACGGTGAGCGGTCGAACCACCCCGGATGAATGGCCATGGCGTGCCGCGACAGTTCGGCGGTGGAACCCGGCGCGATGAACTCCACATGGTGGACGTGATCGACGCCTCCGATGGTGGGGTGTTTGGGCGGTGCGGTGGTGTTGATTGCGTCCATGATCGCCAGCCCGGCGGTGATGATGTCGTGGCCACGGGAGCGGTCGAACGGGAGGCTGACGGCGTCGAGGTCGACCATCGCGTAGAAGTTGCCGCCGAAGGCCACGGAGTAGGGCACGTCACCGAGCCCCTCGACGGCGACGCTGGCGTCGAGACGCTCGGTGAAGCTTGGCACGTTGGCCAGTGTCACCGACACCGCGCGGCCCTGGTCGACCTCTACCTCGGCGACGACGAGGCCAGCGGGTGTGTCGAGCCGGATAACGGTGCGCGGTTCGGTCACCGGCACCATTCCGGTCTCGACCAGAACCGTTGCGACACCCATTGTTCCGTGGCCGCACATCGGCAGGCACCCGCTGGCCTCGATGTAGACCACGCCGATGTCGCAATCCGGGCGCACGGGCGGTTGCAGGATCGCGCCCGACATCGACGCGTGGCCGCGCGGTTCGTTCATCAGCAGCCGTCGGATGTGATCCAGGTGCGCGATGAAGTGCAGCCGTTTGTCGTTCATCGTCGCACCCGGAATGACCCCGACCCCCCCGGTGATCACCCGGGTCGGCATCCCCTCGGTGTGCGAGTCGACGGCGTGCAGCACGAGCGATGATCGCATGAGCGGTCCTCCTGTTGCGGGGTCAGCGGGCGGCAAGTCCGGTCAGGGCGCGCTCGGTGTCCGCGGTGACCTGGGCGTGTTGCTCCGGCGTCAGCGGCGTGCGCGGAGGCCGGGTCGGACCACCGTAGCTGTTGCCGCAGATGTCCATCGAGAGTTTGATCGCTTGGACGAATTCGGTGCGCGAATCCCAGCGGAACACGGCGACCAGTTGCTCATAGAGCGACCGGGCCTCCTGCCACTTGCCGGACACGCACAGCTCGTATAGTTCGACGGCTTCCTTGGGAAAGGCGTTGGGGTAGCCCGCAAACCATCCTACTGCGCCATCGACGAGCATCTCGAACAGCACGTCGTCGGCGCCGGCGATGACGTCGATGTCACAACGCTCCTTGATATCGAAGACCCGCCGCACATCGCCCGAGAACTCTTTGACGGCAACAACTTCTGGGATCTCGGCGAGCCGCGCGATCAGGGGTGGGGTGAGGTCGACCTTGGTGTCGAACGGGTTGTTGTAGGCCATGATCGGCAGCCCCACCTCGGCGACGTGGCGGAAGTGCTCGACTATCCCATCGTGCGTCGACCGGTACAGAATCGGTGGGAGCAGTAGCACGCCGTCGGCGCCGTCCTGTTTGGCGTACTCGGCCCACATCTGCGATTGGTGCCAGCCGACGCCGTGTACGCCGGCAATCACCAGTCCGCGGCCGTCGACCGCGTCGACGGCGACCTGGGTCACCTTGCGTCGTTCCTCGTCGGTCAACGAGGAATATTCGCCGAGCGAACCATTCGGTCCGACGCCGCGGCATCCGTTGCTCATCAGGAAGTCGATGTGTGCGCCGAACTTGTCGTAGTCGACGGCCAGACCGGCCGGTGCCGAGGCGTCCGATTTGAACGCCAGCGTGGTGGCGACGATGACGCCACCCAGGTCCATTTTCGGGTCCCTCATACGGGTTTCCTCTCCTGTGCGGATGGTGATTGCGGATTGTCGACGGAATCTGCGGGCCGGGACAGTTCCCCGAGCCGAATGGGCGCAGCGATCGGCCTATGGTCGGTGCTGGCACCATCGGCGAAGCCGGCACTCCCGTTGCCGCGGGCCAGGATGTGCTCGACCGAGCGGCCGCAGATCCGGCCCTGGCACAGCCCCAGCCCGGCTCTGGTGGTTAGCTTCAGGGAGCGGAGTCCGACCGATTCGGTGACGTCGCGGATCCGAATCAGGGTGTCGTAATCGACGTCCTCGCAACGACAAATCACTGTCGACGGGTCAAGCCAGTCGGTCCACGCGGAGCCGATTCGATGTGCGTTGGCGATACGGCGGGCGAATCTGGTCGATGCTGCGCGGGCCCGCCGCGCGCTCGTGAGACCCGGATCGGTGGCAGTCCCTCCAGCGGCCACCCAGCCGGCAATCTCGCCCTCGGCCAGCGCCAGATCCACGCCGCCGATTCCGGTGATCTCCCCGGCGGCAAACACCGAAGGAGCGCTGGTCCGCTGGGCGGCGTCCACGATGACGAAGCGGTCGCCGTTCAGCGCGCAGCCCGCCGCAATGGCCAGCTCCAGCCGGGGGCTGAAGCCGTGCCCCAGACACACCGCGTCGCAGTCCACCGTTCGCGTCGTCCCGACGGGCCGCCACTGGTCGTCGAGCCTGGACACGGTGGCCGACGTGACATGATCGGTGCCATTGATCGCCACCACACCCCATCCCGGGCGGTAGGGAATCCGGCCTCGCAGATGGGTGCCGACATACCCGGTAAACTCGACCAATTTAGCTGGCGCAGAAGCTAATTCCCATGGCCGTCCCAGCCAGTGGCGGCCCAGCCTGCCGGATCCCGACGCCTCGTAGACACCGACTACCTTCGCCCCGGTCGCACGCATCGAGGCGGCCACCGGGAACAGGAACGGGCCCGCTCCGGCGATCAACACCCGCTCACCGATCATCACGCGTTCGCCTTTGACCAACGCCTGAGCGGCGCCAGCAGTCACCACACCCGGCAGCGTCCAGCCCGGGACGGGTAGCGCGCGGTCGTAGGCACCGGTGGCCAGGATCAACGCCCGGGCGGTGATCGACTGCCTGCGACGACCAGCCCCGTCGACCTCGCCGCATACGGTGTGGACGCGCACGGCGGCGTCGTGACGTTCGATCGCCCAGACGTGCGTCCCCAGATCGACTGTCACAGCGGAATCGGTATCGATGGCCGACCGAAACCGTTGGTAGCGCTGCCATTGGTGGTGCAGTCGGGATTCGTCACCGGCGGCCCGGTCAGCGGGGAGGTGCCGCCAGTATTGGCCTCCCGATTGATCAGAGGAGTCCAGAATCCGGACCGTTGCGCCGGCCCGGCGCGCGGACACTGCTGCGGCGAGTCCCGCCGGTCCGGCCCCGACGACCAAGACGTCGGTCTCACTCATCGTGGCGATCCTGAGGCGGAATCGGTGGCGAGATATGTTGACGTTCAATATGTTCGCCACCGCGTGCGCGTCGCAGACAGGCTCGAATGTCGGCCAGTCCATCCACGGTGACCACACAGTCGAAGCAGATGCCGATACCGCAGAACAATCCCCGCGGTGCCTGAAGATCACCGGTGGTACGCCACGCGGTGACGTTGTTGGCGAGCAGAATCCCAGCGATCGACTGGCCGCGAACGCCGCGGTAGACGCGGCCATCGAAGTCGATCTCGACCTCGGCGGTCGGCAGTGGCTCGATGGGGTCGCGTGCCGGCGGGACACTGCGCGCGCTCATGCCGCATCCCGAAGGTGCGGCGCCAGGCTAGCGCGGCTCAGTGCGAACGGTGCGGTTGCGGTTGGCGCCGTGGTCTGAGTGATTTGCGCTAGAAGGAGATCGGCGGACACCACCGACAGGCCGATGCCGGCACCCTCGTGTCCGGTGACGTGGTAGAGGCCCGACACCCGATGGTCCGGCCCGATCACCGGGAGGTGGTCTGGCATGTAAGGCCGAAACCCGCCGTAGGTGCGCAGCACCTGGGCGTATTCGAGGAAGGGGAAGAGCCGTATGGCTTTGGCCGCGATTTCGGAGATCACCCTCACCTGAAGGCGGTCGTCGAAGCCCACCCTTTGTCGCGATGAGCCGATGAGAACCGTTCCCGCGGCAGTGGATTCAACCACAGTAGACGTCTGCAGGTCCGTGTCGGACGATTGGGTGGCACCCACGTAGTCGGCGTCGTAGACCTTATGGAAGACCCGCTGGGGCATGCGCGGGGTAACCAGCACCCTGCCATACCGGGGCAACACCGGGATCGGGGCGCCCAACACCGTGGCGACCTCTCCGGCCCACGGGCCGGCGGCATTGACGACGGCGTCCGCATACAGGTCACCTCGGTCGGTCCGCAGGCCGACCACGCGACTGCCGGTGTCGTCGCGCAGCGCACCAATGACCCGCTCGCCGATGCGCACCGACGCTCCTGCCCTCCTGGCCGATGCCAGCAGCGCCTCGACTGCCGCGGTCGGTTGCAGCTGGGCATCCCCCGGGTAGCGCACCGCTGCGGAGATGGCGGGGGTCAGATGTGGCTCGAGTCGCAGTGCCTCGCTCGGCGTCAGGGTGTGTGCTTCCACTCCCTGCCGACGCTGGTTCTCGACGAAGGACTCCAGCGCGTCCGCATCGGCGTCGGTGCAGGCGACGACGATACCGCCCTTGGGCTCGTACTCGATCGACGGAAACCCGTCACCAAGTTCCTCCCGCAGTTCCGATGCGATCCGCGGCCAGCGGGTCATTGCCAGCATCGCAAGATCCAACTCCGGCCCTGGCGGCTTGTCCGACACCAGGAGGTTGCCTTCGCAACGGGACGATGTCCCCCCGGCGACGGCACCTCGGTCGACGACGGCGACGTCGAATCCGGTTCTGGCCAGCACACGTGCACAGGCGGCGCCGACGATGCCTGCACCGACAACGACAATGCGCACGGGCACGACCCTTCCGTCTAGTGCAATGTCACATTGTAATCATTTGGGCTGGCTTGAAGGCAACAGCAGGAGCCACACAGAAGCAGATGAGTTCGGCACCGCGCCGGGGTGGAATGGCTGGCCTGATTCGGTCGCAACTGCTTCGACCCATGGCATACCGCTCTTACGGCACAGCGCTGTACTCGTGGGATAGTTCGTCGATCAACGCTCCGGAGGCTGGTGCGCCAACCGCCCTCGGCGCGGGATACGTCGATGACAGACCGACGGAGTGGCGCGCGGTCTTGCCGGTGAAGTGATCGTTGAGAGACGAAATATCCTGTTACACAGGATCACAAGCTGTTGAAGGGAGCATTTCGGTGCGGTTGAACAATCTTGTCGACATCGTTGGGTGCCACGCGGAAGGGGAGGTAGGCGACGTAGTCGTGGGTGGGGTCGGCAACGTGCCCGGCGCCACCATGTTCGACAAGCGGAATTACCTGCAAAGCCATCGGGACGACCTGCGTCTCCGTTTGCTGCGGGAGCCGCGCGGCAACGTCATCCGCAGTGTCAACGTTGTTTTGCCGTCCAACAACCCGAAGGCCGTAATGGGCTACGTGATCATGGAATCCACGGAGTACCCGGCAATGTCGGGCAGCAACACCATCTGCGTCGCCACTGTCCTGTTGGAAACCGGGATGATTCCCATGGAGGAACCCGTCACCCGATTCACCCTCGAAGCTCCGGCGGGGCTCATCGATGTGGAGTGCCAATGCCGCAACGGCAAGGTGACCAGTGTCCGCTTCGTCAATCAGCCGGCTTTCGTGTATCAACTCGACGCGACGATCAACGTCCCCGGCATCGGTGCACTCGCCGTCGACGTCGCGTGGGGTGGAATGTGTTACGTGATCGTCGACGCGGCAAGCGCAGGGTTCAAGCTGGAGCCCACCGAAGGGCGCGAACTGCGTGTGATGGGAGAGCGGATCAAAGCCGCCGCCATCGAACAACTGCCGCCTGCGGTGCATCCCGTGCATCCCGAATATCCCGGCATCACCAACCTGTCGTTCACCAGCCCCCTAGAACGCGTTGACGGTGTGCTGAGAGCACGTAATGCCGTCATCGTATCGCCCGGCCGCATCGACCGAAGCCCTTGTGGCACAGGAACGTCTGCACGCCTTGCCGTGATGCACGCCCGCGGCCAGATCGGCGTGGGCGAGCGCTTCATCCACGAGTCGATCGTGGGAACGACGTTCGACGCGGTGGTAGAGAGCACGAGCAAGCAAGGCTCGGTCGATGCGATCATCCCGAGTATCGCGGGGCAGGGCTGGATCACCCAGCTAATCAAGGTCGGCCTCGATCCGACCGACCCATTCCCCACCGGATATGCGCTGTCGGATACCTGGCTCGAGCCGATGTATTCCTACGAGACGACTACATGATCGACGGGGACGCCGCAGCGGAAAGAGAAGCGGCTTACGCCATCCGCGCGGCCAGCACGAGACACTCAGGACGGAACCTGGCGAGTTGGGGCGTGATGGTGCCGAGTTCTTGGCGCAAGTCTGGGGTGCAGTTGGTGATTTCGTGGGGGGAGTGACGGTGGCGGATCGTTGAGGCCGTGGCCGTGAGACCGCACGCGCCATTGAGAGCGGCACTCCGACAGCCGTCATCGAGGTCCGCGTTGGATGACCAGCCTTGAGTCGTCAATAGATCTGTCGAGTCACAGCGGCGAGGTCAATCGAAACACCTCTGAACAC
>NZ_JBOGDD010000359.1:0-2011 GCF_050701675.1 Mycobacterium sp.
CTGCACTTCCAGCGGCTCGACGTGGCCTTCCACGATCGCTACACCTCCGGCCGCGTGGTGGCCCGCTCGACGAACGACGTCGAGGCCATCCAGGACATGTTGGAGACCGGGTTCGACGGTCTCATCACCGCCGTCCTGACGCTGCTGGGAACGTCGGTGCTGCTCGTCGTGCTTGACGTGAAGCTGGGCCTGATGTGCCTGTGCGCCTTCCCTGTTCTGGTGCTGCTGGTGTGGTGGTTCCGCACGCAGTCGTCGCGGACCTACAAGTTGGTGCGCGAGAGCGCGGCCCTGGTGATCGTGCAGTTCGTCGAGACCATGACGGGCATCAAGGCCGTCCAGGCCTACCGCCGCGAGCCGCGCAATCAGCAGATCTTCACCGATGTCGCCGACGGCTACAAGAACATCAACGAGCGGGCGTTCAAGCTTCTCGCGGTCTTCATGCCCGCCGTGCGGCTCGTCGGCAACATCGCCACCGGCGGCGTGCTGCTCTACGGCGGCTACCGGGTGCTGCACGGCGAGATGACGCTCGGCACGCTGACCGCGTTCCTGCTGTATCTGCGGATCTTCTTCGAGCCCATGCAGGAGATCTCGCAATTCTTCAACACCTTCCAGTCGGCGGCCGCTGCGCTGGAGAAGATCGCGGGCGTGCTCGCCGAGGCGCCGGGCATCCAGGACCCCGAGCAGCCGATCGAGTTGTCGAACGTCAACGGCGACATCGAGTTCCGCGACCTAAGGTTCGGCTACGCACTGGACCGACCGGTGCTGCCGGAGTTGCACCTGCGAATCCCCGCGGGGCAGACGGTGGCGCTCGTCGGCACCACCGGCGCCGGCAAGACCACCATTGCCAAGCTGATCGCCCGGTTCTACGACCCCACCTCCGGGGCCGTCACCCTCGATGGCGTCGACCTGCGCGACCTGGCGCAGGCCGACCTGCGTCGCCACGTCGTGATGGTCACCCAGGAGAACTTCATGTTCGAGGGCACCGTCGCCGACAACATCCGGTTCGGTCGCCCCGACGCGACCGATGCCGAGGTGCGCGAGGCGGCCGAGGCGGTCGGCGCGGACCGGTTCATCGACGCGCTCGCCGACGGTTATGACACCGACGTGGCCAAGCGCGGCGGCAGGTTGTCGGCGGGCCAGCGGCAGCTGATCGCCTTCGCGCGTGCGTTCCTCGCCGACCCTGCGGTGCTCATCCTCGACGAGGCGACGTCGTCGCTCGACATCCCCAGCGAGCGGTTGGTGCAGCGCGCCTTGGCGACCGTGTTGGCCGACCGCACCGCCGTGGTGATCGCCCACCGCCTGTCCACCGTCGAGGTCGCGGACCGGGTGCTGGTCCTCGAGCACGGTCGCGTCGTCGAGGACGGGCCGCCTGAGGAGTTGATCCTCGGCGACGGCAGGTACGCCGCGTTGCACCGGGCGTGGGTCGAGTCGCTGGCATGACGCTGAACCAACTGCGTGCCTTCAGCCCCTCTTCGCGCCACAGCCGGTGGACCTTCTTCTTGTTGATCTCACGGCACTCGTCGTAGCGCAGCGCTGCCCAGGCACGCCGGAACCCATGGCACGGGTGCTTGGTCGCGTAGGAGCGCAGCCAGGCACGCATCTCGGCTTCTGGATCGGCCGGGTCTGCGCGGCGGGCAGTCGTCGGTAGGTGGAGCAGGCAAGCCCAACTGCTGTGCACGCCCACCGTTCCGACATACACGCCAACTTCATCACCGCGGAACCCCCTGCGATCCCACCCAACACATCATCAGCCACCACAGAAGGCGCCACCGCCAGGCATCGCGCCCGACGGACGGCGCGTGGGGCCGTCCGCCTCCTCCTTCCGCTGGACGAATCCAAAGGGCGCCAAGGGTTCGCGGTGCGATAGTCAGTCCTGGATACAGGAGGACGCCCGCTCTCGGGACTAGCTGTCCTCCGCTCCGGTAAATGCAATGGCTTCCAATTCGACGAGTACCCCTGGCCTCAGTCCAGTTACGACCGTTGCCCGGGCAGGAAAAGGCTCTGGGAAGAG
>NZ_JBOGDD010000360.1:0-2769 GCF_050701675.1 Mycobacterium sp.
CCGCGATCCTGGTCACCCGGTACCTGCAGGGCTCTTGGCAGTACCGCAGGCTGTTCATGCGTCTGCCGCCCGACCAGCCGAGGCAGCGGGCGCGCCTGCTGGATGCGATGGCGGGTCTGTTGGTGGAACTGCACCGCCACGGAGTCTTCTGGGGCGACTGCTCGTTGGCGAACACCCTGTTCTCCCGCGACGGGCAGCTTCTCCAGGCCTGGCTCGTCGATGCCGAGACCTCCGAAGTGCATCCGTCGCTGAGTCGTGGGCAGCGCAGGTACGACCTCGAGATCCTGGTGGAGAACGTGGCGGAGGGGCTCGTCGACCTCGCCGAGCGGATGGAACTGCCGGAGGAGATGCACGCCATCCTGATCGCGGAGGCCGAACAGGTTCAGGTGCGCTACGACACGCTCTGGGAGCTGTTGCACGCCGAGCCGGTCTTCGGATTCAACGACCGGTACCGGGTCGAGGGGACCATCCGCAGACTCAACGATCTCGGCTTCGCCGTCGACGAGCTGTCGCTGCAACCCGATAGCGCCGACCCGAGCCGGTTGCGGGTCCACGTCGCCGTGGGTGACCGCCGCTATCACGCCCAGCATCTACAAGAACTGACCGGACTCGACGTCGGTGAAGGGCAGGCCCGCATCCTGCTCGGCGACCTGCATGCCTACCAGGCGCAGCTGTGTCTGGAGGCCGGTCACGACGTCGACGAGTCGACGGCCGCGCGGCTGTGGCAGATCGAGGTGCTCACGCCGTACGAGCAACTGGCTCACTCGATGGTGCGCAATACCGGCACGCCCATCCAGGCCTACTGCGATCTGCTCGAGGTGCGATGGCTGTTGAGCGAGAAGGCCGGTCGCGACGTCGGCACCAACCAAGCCCTTGCGGCGCTCGCCGGCGACGTCCCCTTGGACTCCGCAGCGAAGTTGGTGATCGCCGAGGTGCCGACCGAGCCGTTCGCGGTGCTGTCGATCGACGACGACTAGCTTGAATCCGTTGTGCCACAATGGATTCGGACTTTCCGCGATGGTGCATCGGGCTTCTTAGCGAATTCTTCGGAAAAGCGTCGCGGAACCTTTAGAGATCGAACGTATGTTCGAGACATGGGAGCGGAATCCATGCAGGCGGCGGTAGTCGCCTTGCGGGCGGCGTACGACGCCATGGCCGCGCTGCCCGTCGATGCACTCACCAAAGGCGAGTTGGTCGGGGTCCTCGACGAGCTCGAAACGCTCACGTGTCAACTGCCCGTTCAGGGCCACCGCATGCTGGTCCGCTTGCAGGCCGAGACGACGCCGAAGGCGATGGGCGCCAAGTCTTGGCGCGACGTGCTGGCGATCCGGTGGCGAATATCGCCCAGCGAGGCCGGCCGTCGACTCGACGAAGCAGCCATATTGGGGCCGCGCCAAGCGTTGAGCGGCGAACCGCTCGATCCGGTGCTGCCGTGCACGGCGATCGCGCAGTCCCACGGAGTGATCAACCGTGAACACGTGCGGATTCTGCGTGAGGCGATGGAGCACATCCCACCTGCGATCGACGCCACCACCCGTGCCCAGATCGAGGCCGATCTGGCTCGGACCGCAATGACTGTTGGGCCAAAGGAACTCAAGGACAACGCCGACCGGACCCTGTTCCTGCTCGACCAGGACGGCCCCGAGCCCGACGACGCCGAGCGCGCGCGTCGCCGCGGCGTGACGAAGGCACCCCAGCGGCCCAACAAGATGGTCCAGATCAAGGCCAACCTCACCCCCGAAGGGTGGGCCATCTTCGAGGCGATCTTCGCCAAGTTGGCGGCACCCGGGATGTGCAACCCGGCCGACGAGCACCCGTGCATTTCGGGGACCCCGACCCAGGGGCAGATCGACAACGACCACCGCACGCTTGCTCAGCGTCAGCACGACGCGCTCGTGGCGAGTGGGCGGAGCGTGCTGGCCAGCGGTGAACTCGGGCAGCACAACGGGTTGCCGACGTCGATCATCATCCGCACGACGTTGCAAGACCTCGAGAGCCGCGCCGGGGTCGGCGTCACCGGCGGTGGCACCGTAATGCCGATCACCGACGTGATCCGATTGGCTGCTGAACGTTCCAACCAGTACCTTGCGGTGTTCGACAAGGCCACCGGGTCGGCACTGAACCTCTTCCGCGCCCGCCGCGTCGCCTCGCCTTCACAGCGGATCATGCTGATCGCCCGCGAGGGCGGCTGCACCAAACCTGGCTGCACCGTGCCCGCGTACGGCAGCCAAGTCCACCACGCTGCCCGCGATTGGGCCCACGGTGGACAGACCAATGTCGACGAACTCGGCCTGGCGTGCGGGCCTGATAACCGCATGGTCGGCCCCGGAGGCTGGACCACCCGCATCAACGGCCAAAACGACGTCGAGTGGATCCCACCGGTACAGCTCGATACCGGCCAGGCGCGCGTCAATGACTATCATCGCCCCGAACGACTCCACCGGCCACCCGATGACGAGGCAGTGGCCGACGATATACCAGCCACCCAAGGCGACAGCCAGACCCACTGGCTCGAGCCGCGGGGCGCTGAGATCGATGACCGACCAGGCCGGCCGGAACCCGGTGGGCCAGAACCCAACGCGGCGTAACACCGCGTTGATGGCGGCCGCCAAGTGAAGCTGGATCACGGGCTCCTCGCCCGGGTTCACGCCGAACGGTGGCTGCGGGTAATACCGTGTGATGGTGGAGCGCTACGAGCGGGTGAAACTGACCAACCCCGACAAGGTGCTCTACCCCGCCACCGGCACCACCAAGGCCGAGGTGTTCGAG
>NZ_JBOGDD010000361.1:0-4665 GCF_050701675.1 Mycobacterium sp.
CGTTACTAACTGATTTCACCGCGTTGCGTGAGCTGATCCTCAACCAATTGCCTTGTCGCAGTGATCCTCCGACGCGGCATCTCGCAGGCGCCCACCTCAATTTGCCGCGCGCCTTCCGCTGATGCGACCGCCTCATCCGCCATTGCAACCGCCAGCGTGGGCCCAAGTCGCCTTTGTGACGTACCAACGGCACGGTCACTACAAGCGGCGCATTGCTCGACGCACCATCAACACATGGCTAGTTCACCGATACACCAGCCCACCAACAGCGACACCGCCGCCGACACCGCCCGACACGACGTCACGCATGCGGGTTCGGCTGATCCGCCGACGCGCAGCCTTAGCCAGCTTCGATCGGCACCCCACAGCACCACCGTGTCGCACTGAACCGAGTCGTAAATGAGGCATTAATTGCGGTCGGTGAATCCACCGATGTCCAGGAGCTGCCGGTATGTCGCGCTAGGCAGCTCGATGGCCGCCGGGCCGGGCGCACAACCCCAGTTGCCGCGCCCGAACCCAGGCCTGACTGTGAACGTCGGCCGGGTGGAAGCGCTCCGCGAGGACGGTTGTGTGAGACATTCTGGACTTTCGTCGTTCGTTGCGGTGGTTGGACTCTGGGCCCTACGAGGGATTGAATCCGATCGTCATGATCGCAGCCACCTCGGCAATGATCGCAGCCGATTCGGCAAATGTCGTCACGGCTGGCGGCCAATCGGTACACCTGCTACCGGGAAACCTCGCGCACCAAACAGTATTGCGCGAACACGTCGGCATAAGCATCTGGTGGTCACCATCGGGAACTGCACACTTGTCGGAGTCTTAGCCGGCCTGCAGTCTGGCCCGGATGCTAGCCAGCCGTTCCAGCAGTTCTATTTCATCAAGGACCCCAACGGCCACCAAGGAGTGGGCCAGCGAAATCAGCTGACCCTCGGGATGGCGCAGCTTTGAGCCGGGTCATCAGGTGCCAGCTGGCCGTCGTGGAAAATCAGGTATGGCGGCATTCAGTCGCGGAAGACGGCGAGATGGAAAGGGCGGTCGGCGGGTTCGCCCGTAGGGGCATAGAGCCCCGAAGCTCGTCTTCCCATAAAATGGTGTAGTCGCCGACGCCCGTGCGTTCACACTTGACGATCCGGTAACCACGGGCAATTGCGCCGTCCGCGCCAATGACACAGGCCAGCCTGCCTTCGAAGTCGGACATCCTTCCATCCTTCCACTTTTGTTGATGCATCACGGTTTTCATATACGTCTGGGCTTGGCTGCCGCGGTCTCAGGAGCATTCCGAGGTGGCCGACGCCGCCGATTGTCACGTTCTCCACCTCGGCGTGGGCGGGTACCGACCGGCCGCCGGGTACGACGACCATGTCGAGTGTTGCCGTGTTTGCCAGCCACCGCGCGCCTTCGGGTAATGGCGCGGAGGCGAGTCGGCGCAAGAGTGGCGAACCTTCCCGCAGCGCCGGACAACCGCCCGAAAGCTCCACTGTGATACCCCCCGCTAGCGGGGGGTATGGATGGGTGACAGCGGCGACGACATACATGCACTGGAGTGCGAGTGTGGAACACGCCCCGATCAGGGCGATCGTCGAAGGAGTGCCGCCATGCGAATCGGATTGAAGTTCATCACACCGCTGGTCGCAGCGGGCGCTGTCGCGGCAGCGATGGCGGCCGCGCCGATGGCGGCTGCCGATTCCACCCAGGCTCAGCAGACCTGCAATCAGAGCGGCCCGGGAACCCAATGCCAGTCGCCGGGCAATGTTCAGTTCAATGACGCCCCATCACCTGTTCAGTTCTACCCGTACGGGGGCGAGTCCGGTCTGCTCGGCGGCGGCGGTGCACGCCCGTAGTGGTCAACGACCGTCGGGTCAGCTGGCAGTGCGACCCGCAACACGTACACCGGCAGGGCCACCATCGAAGGAGTACAACCGTGCGAGTCAGATTGAAGTTCATCACACCACTGCTGGCGGCCGGAGTCGCCGGTGCGGCGATCGCGGCGGCTCCGATGGCAGCTGCCGAACCCGCCCCGGTTGAGCCGCCACCAGTTGCCACTGCACCGGCGTCCAATAGTGAACCAACTCGGGTGGAACAGTCCTGCAACAACTTGGGCGGCACGCAAACTCAATGCCAGTCGCCCGGCAATGTTCAGATCTACGACGCGCCTCCCCAGGTTAACTATTTCCCGTTGGGGGACAGCTAATTCGGTCGAGTCGTGGTCAAGAACACCTCGACGATGTCGGGGGCGGCGTCGGGATCCACGATCTCGTACCCTAGCGTCGCTACATTGGAATCGAGGTATTTCCGCGCTGCGACAGCTGTTTTCGCGTCGTGGCACAGGGCTGCTCGGACATCGCTCACCTTGTTTGCAGCGATCGTGACGCCGACACCATTTCCGCACAGAGCGATGCCGTACGCAGCGTCACCGTCTGAGACGATCCGGGCGACACCGAGCCCGACATCCGCCCAGCCGAGTCCGCTGATTTGGACAACGTCGTGCCCGAGCCTTGCGACACGACGAACGATCGCGTCAGATACTTCGGTGGCCTGCTCGGCACCGACCACGACTTTCATGTCCCGCCATTGGCGAAGTGCGGCAGCACTTCTTCGGCGAACAACTGCAGCTGGTCGAGGTCGGTGAGGTCGAAGAGCTGTAGGTATACCCGCTCGGCGCCTGCGTCGTTGAAGACGGCAAGCCGATCGATCGCCTCCGTGGGAGAGCCGCACAGCCCGTTCGCGATGATGGTCGTCGGATCCTCGCCAACTCGATCGTGGAGTGCGGCCGTCCGCCGCTCGATGTCGGCCTTCCTGGTACCGACACACAGCGTCACCGCAGCCGAGAAGGTGATCTCCGCGGGGTCACGTTCAATGCGTTCGCAGGCGTGTCGGACGCGGTCGTAAGCCTGGGTGCAGGCGGCAGGTCCGACGCCGTCGATGTTGTATTCGTTTGCGTATCTGGCCGCGAGTGCTGGTGTGGGTTTGAGGCCGTGCCCACCAATGATGATGGGCGGATGGGGGGTTTGGGCTGGACGGACGAGGGCGGGGTAGTCCTGGACGCGGTATTGCTTGCCTTCGTAGCTGTAGAGCTCCCCCAGTGGTGCGGTCCATAGGCCGGTGATGAGTTCGAGTTGCTCCTCGAGGCGGTCGAAGCGTTCGCTAATCGATGCCAAGGGAAAGTCAAGTGAATAGTGTTCGGGGGGATAGGATCCCGCGCCGAGGCCGAGTTCTATGCGGCCGTCGCTCATGGCGTCGATCTGCGCGACGATGATGGCGAGGTGGGCGCGCGGCACCTGCCGGCACCCTCCGCTGCGACGGACCCAGTCAGACGTGAGGCCGACTCTGCGGGTGTCTAGCCCGCGGCGTCGCTGCCCGTAGCGGCGCCGATGCGCGGTGTCCAGGGACGGCGACCATTCCCGCCGATCACGGCATACAGGGAGCTGATGTATCGAAACATGCACGCTCCTCAAGAGGTATCGACCAGAGCATCGGCGTCGACGGCCCCAATCAGCCAACCTCCCGGGCTTTTATCCCGCCGTGGAACATTGTTGCCGACGATCAGCTGGTGCTGACGTCAACCGCAGTGCCTCGCCTCTCGGTCCAGACCCGTTGCCGACGGAACCCTAGGCGCGCCTCGAATACTCGAGTCGCTGCCGAAGTTAGTGACGAAAAGTTTCGGCGATATCAAACCGTATTTCCGTTGCGTTAAGTCTTTGCGAACCGGGCCGGGATTATGCGCGGTGTATCCGCGCGACTTCGAGGGCTGCCGAAGCAGGATGACGACGACGGGATTCAGATCTAAGGTGGAAATGGAAAGGGGTGATTAGACGTGCTCGCAGTCCTCCATCCGGGTGCCATGGGCGTGGCCGTGGGCGCCTGCCTGGTGGGTGGCGGCCACGAGGTCGGATGGCTGCGGACGGGTCGAAGCGCAGCGACATCACAGCGCGCCGAGCAGGTGGGGCTCACTGCGTTCGACGGGTTGGCCGAACTACTGGCTCACACCGACGTCGTGTTCTCGATCTGCCCGCCGCACGCGGCGCTTGAGGTCGCGGGCCAGTTGGCGGGATTCCGAGGGATCGTGGTGGACGCCAACGCTGTTAGCCCTGAGACGTCCACGCACGTCGGTCGCATCGTGACTGCCGGAGGTGCTCGTTACGTCGACGGCGGCATCATCGGGCCGCCGCCGACCACGACGGGAACGACCCGGCTCTACTTGGCCGGTGACGACGCAACTGTCACTGGCCTATTCGCCGGCTCTGCGCTCGACGTGGTCAATCTGTCCGGTGCGGCGCCGGCTGCGTCGGCGCTGAAAATGACCTATGCGGCTTGGACCAAAACCACTGCGGCATTGTTGGTTTCGATCCGACGCACTGCCGCTGCCCTCGGTGTCGAAGACGACCTCGTGAAGGAATGGGCGATGAGCCAACCGGGTCTTCCGGAGTCGTGGCTGCGGGCTCGACGACAGAGTGACGAGAAGGGTTGGCGGTGGTCGTATGAGCTCGCCGAAGTGGGCAGGACCTTTGCCGCAGTGGGTGAACCCGAAGGGTTCGGCGCTGCTGCCAGCCAGGTGTTCGCCGCATTGGTCGATGGCGGTCCGCCAGTTGACCGTACGCAGCAGCCTGTGAGCGACCCATAGAACGTGGGCACCCGCCGTGGTCAGCGCAATAGATGTGCGATCAG
>NZ_JBOGDD010000362.1:0-3451 GCF_050701675.1 Mycobacterium sp.
CGTGCGTCGTGTACTCGACCACGGCGCCGGCGACCACCAGGAAGAGCGGTGACGTGATGCGCCACCGCTCCAGCCGCCGGGTCGTGAGCGCCCACCCCGCCAAGACGACCGAGACCGCGATCAGCGATAGCAACACCGGCGTGATCTTGCCACGTCCACAGGTATTTTCAGGGCGACGGATCAGCTCCCGGCAGCGACGCAGAATGCGTTGCCTGCGGGGTCGGCGAGCACCACCCAGTGGAAATCGTCGCCGAAGCCGTTGCGGCCGGTCTCCGTCGCACCCAGCGATACCAGGCGGGCTACCTCGGCGTCGGCGTCTGCGGCCGTGAAATCGAGGTGCACGCGATTCTTGCCCGGCGTCGGGGCGGGCACCTTCTGAAAGCCCAGCCGAGGACCGTCGGCCTGAACGACGATCACGAATTCACCCGGCGCGACCGCGTTGAGCTGTCCGTCGACGGCCTTTGCCCACCACTGCGCAAGAGCATCGGGGTCATCGCAGTCGAACGTCACCATCTCCACTTTGAGCGCCATGCGCTCGAGGCTAGATCAACCCGGTGACAAGAACGCCTGCAGCGCCGCGGCATACGCGTGCACGTCCGCAGCACCCATCAGTTCGCGGGCCGAGTGCATCGCGAGCTGGGCGGCGCCGACGTCGACGGTCGGGATGCCCGTGCGTGCTGCGGTCATCGGTCCGATCGTCGAGCCGCACGGCAGGTCGGCACGGTGTTCGTATCGCTGTAGCGGCACCCCGGCTGTGGCGCAGGCCAGCGCGAAGGCGGCGGCGGTGCGGCCGTCGGTGGCGTACCGCAGATTCGGCTGCACCTTGAGCACCGGCCCCCCGTTGACCTCGATGAGGTGGTTGGGCTCGTGCCGCTCGGGATAGTTGGGGTGGGTCGCGTGCGCCATGTCTCCGGAGGCCACCATCGAGCCGGGCAGGCGGCGCAGGAAGTCCTCCCGCGTGCCCCCGCCGGTCAGAGTGATGCGTTCCAGCACCGTGGGGAGCAGCTCGGACTGCGCGCCGTGGTCCGACGTCGATCCGACCTCCTCGTGGTCGAACAGCGCCAGCACGGGCACGTAACCCCCCGGCTCGGCGGCGAGGAATGCCTCCAGCCCGGCGTAACAGGTGCCCTGGTTGTCCAGCCGCGGTGCGCTGACCAGGTCGCGGTCGGCGCCGACGAGCGTCGAGGTGGTCAGGTCTTGCGTCATCAGGTCGGCCGCCAGGACGGCTCTCGGGTCCACGCCCGCGCGCTCGGCAACGAAGTCGACGAACGACCTGGTTCGGCCTCCGGCTCCCCAGACGGCGTTGACGTGGCGCTGCGGATCCAGTGCCACGCCCTTGCGGTCGTCGGAGAGGTGGATCGCGAGCTGCGGCACCCGCAGGATCGGATCGTCGATGCGGATCAGCACGTCCTCGACCGTGTCAAACCCCCGGTCGCTGCGCTCCTGCCCGCCGCCGCCGTTCCCCCGCAGCGACAACCGCCCGCTGATGCCAAGGTCGCGGTCGAGCCACGAGTTGAGCCACGCGCCGCCATACGGCTCGAGCGCCACGACCTGCCATCCGGCGACGAGGCGGTCGGGATGCTGCTTGACCCGCAGGTTGGGGCTGTCGGTGTGTCCGCCGACGATGCGGAACGGCGCGCCTGCGTCCGCCGACCTCCATGCCACCAGCGAACCGGCCCGCACCGTGAAGTAGCCAGGGCCCTCGGTGCCGGCCGGCCACGCGTCACCCTCCGACAGTTCGGCGAAGCCCGCGTCGCGCAACCGCCCTGCCACGGTCGCACAGACGTGGAACGGCGAGGGCGAGGCGTCGATGAATTCGCAGAGGCCCTCGGCCGAGGCGTGCAGGGAAGGGCCGGGCCTGCCTGAGATCATGTAGTCCATCCTTACCGGATAACCCGCTGGATGTGGCGATAGGGTCTGATCGTGACGCGTCGTCCGCAGCCGATTCTGACTCCACTGACGCCGGCGGCGATCTTCCTGGTGGTCACCATCGACGATGGTGGCGAGGAGACGGTTCACGACGCCTTCGCCGATCTGTCGGGTCTGGTGCGCGCGGTCGGATTCCGTAATCCCGCAGCGCATCTGAACCTCGTCACGGGTATCGGCTCCGCAGCCTGGGACCGGCTGTTCGGGGGGCCGCGACCCGCCGAGCTGCACCCGTTCCCCGAACTCGCCGGCTCACACCACGTTGCGCCGGCCACCCAGGGCGATCTGCTGTTCCACATCCGCGGTGAGTCCATGGACGTCTGTTTCGAGCTCGGCGGCCGCGTGTTGGCCTCGATTGCGGGTGCGGTCAGCGTCGTCGACGAGGTGCATGGCTTCCGGTTCTTCGAGCAGCGCGATCTGCTCGGCTTCGTCGACGGCACCGAGAACCCCGATGGACCCGAGGCCGTCGAGGCCGTCCAGATCGGCGCCGAGGATCCCGACTTCGCGGGGGCAAGCTACGTCCACGTCCAGAAGTACACCCACGACATGGCCGCGTGGAACGCTCTGAGCGTCGACGAGCAGGAGCTGGTGATCGGGCGCACCAAGTTGGAGGACATCGAGATGGACGATGCGGTCAAGCCGGCCAACTCGCATCTTGCCCTCAACGTCATCACCGACGAGGACGGCAACGAGCTCCAGATCGTCAGGGCCAACATGCCGTTCGGCACGCTGGGCAATGGCGAATCCGGCACGTACTACATCGCCTACGCGGCCGACCCCGGCGTCACCGAACGGATGCTGCGGAACATGTTCATCGGCGATCCGCCTGGCAACACAGATCGCATTCTCGACTTTTCGACCGCGGTGACCGGCACCATGTTCTTCGTGCCCACCGCGGACTTCCTCGACGACCCACCGGCGCTACCCGATGGGGACACCGTCGTGGCCGAAGCTCCCCCCTCCAACGGCTCCCTGTCGATCGGCAGTTTGAAAGGACAACCCCAATGAACAATCTCTACCGCGAACTGGCACCGGTCACCGACGAGGCGTGGGGCGAGATCGAACAAGAGGCGACCCGTACGTTCAAGCGGCACATCGCCGGGCGGCGCGTCGTCGACGTCAGCGACCCGAGTGGTCCCACGACGGCGGCCATCAGCACCGGCCACCTTGCGGACGTGGCGGCGCCCGGCGACGGCGTCGTAGCCCACCTGCGGGAGAGCAAGCCCCTGGTGCGGCTGCGGGTGCCGTTCACCATCGGGCGGACCGACATCGACGACGTGGAGCGCGGCTCGCAGGATTCCGACTGGGATCCGGTCAAGGAGGCCGCCAAGCAGCTGGCGTTCGCCGAGGACCGGGCGATCTTCGAGGGTTACGCGGCGGCCGACATCGACGGCATCCGCAAGTGCAGCTCCAATCCGGGGCTGGCGCTGCCGGAGGATCCCCGCGAGATCCCCGACGTGATCGCCCAGGCCCTGTCCGAACTGCGCCTCGCCGGTGTCGACGGCCCGTACTCGGTGCTGTTGTC
>NZ_JBOGDD010000363.1:0-3494 GCF_050701675.1 Mycobacterium sp.
CCGTCGAGGAGGGCCAGTGCGCCTTCGTCCCCCAGCTTTACGACGACTTCGGCGGGCCCGAGTGCGCTGAGTGCCTTGCTGAGTTCGGTTGCATCGGTGCAGTCCTCGTACTTCGCGCCGAGTACGAGTCGGGCCTCGTCGGCGCCGGCGAACAGCAGATCGGCGCTCCGGGCCAGGTCGGACAGCACCGGTCGGGCGATATCGGGCGGCCAGAGCGTGGCGCGGTAGTTGACGTCGAACGAGACGGGTACGCCGTGCGCGCGTGCGACGTCGATCGCGTGGTAGGTGGCTGCACGCGGTGCAGGACCCAGGGACGGCGTGATTCCGGTGACGTGCAGGACCGACGCGCCGGCGATCGCCGTGTCGTCGATGTCATCGACGCAGAGCGCGGAGCCGGCGCCCCCAGCGCGGTAGTACCAGACGTTGACCCCGCCGCCAGGTGGGCGTTCCTTGATCATCAGGCCCGTCGAGCGGTCTGGGTCACGCACAGCACGGACGATGACACCCTCGGCCCTGATCTCTCGAATCACCTTGTCACCCAGAGGGTCGTGTCCAACCCGGCCCATCCAGACCACCGGCACATCCAGACGCGCCATGGCGATCGCGACGTTGCTCTCCGCGCCACCGATTCCCACCGAGAGGCTGGGCAGGTGCGAAAGGTGCCCGACGGTATCGGCGGCGAACAACCCCATCGTCTCGCCGAAGGTCACGGCCGGCGCCGTCATTATCCCGATCCCGCCGCGGGCGCCTCGGTTGTCACGAGGCCAGGCAGGACGGCCCGATGGGGCTGAACGTCTTATAGCCCAACAGAAACTCCTGATGCCCAAGGGCTTCTGACTTGGTGACGGCCCCGGCCGCGGTCTGGACGACCAGCTCGAAGATCTCGGCGCCCACCTCGTCGAGGTCGGCGCCGTCGAGCACCCGGCCCGCGTCGACGTCCATGTCGCCGGTCATCGCACGGTAGGTGTCGGGGTTGGCGCACACCTTGATCACCGGCGAAATTGCCGATCCCACAACGGATCCGCGACCGGTGGTGAAGAGGATGACATGCGCGCCGCAGGCGATCAGCTCGACGATCTCCACCGTGTCGTTGATGTTGGGATAGCCGAAGGTCGGTGGGCCGTCGGGCACCACGTCGAGCAGGTAGAGCCCGCCGACCGGCGGTATGTCGCCTGGCTTGAGGATCCCGACGATTGGGGAGGATCCGCTCTTGGCGTACGCGCCGAGCGACTTCTCCTCGATGGTGGTGAGGCCGCCCTCGACGTTGCCTGGCGCGATGCTGGCATGTCCGAGCGCTTCGTAGTAGGCGGCCGCCTTGTCGACGGTCGCGACGATCTCGGTGCCGAGCTCCGCGGTGGCCGCCCGGTCCCGCATGTGTTCCTCGCACCCGATCAACTCGCCGGTCTCTTCGAAGACGCAGCGCGCCCCCGCGGCGACCAGCTGATCGAAGGCCCTGCCCACCGCCGGGTTGGCGGTGAGACCGCTGGTCCCGTCGGAGCCGCCGCAAATGGTTCCGACGACGAGGTCGCCCCATCCCATCGCCGTCCGTGGTGTGGCGGCGAGCGATTCGAGCGCTTCGCGCACCGCGCTGCGGCCTGCCGCGATCGTGGCGGCGCTACCGCCGGACTTCTGAATCACCAGGGTCTGCACCCACCGGCCGCTCGCCGCGATGCGCGACGCCAGGGTCTCCCGGTCGAAGCTCTCGCAGCCCAGTGAAACCAGCAGCACCCCACCGACATTGGGGTGTGTGCACACCCCGGTCATGATTCGTTCGGCGTAGTCGTTGGGGTAGCAGCCGGGAAATCCGATGACGTGGACCGCTTCGTCACGAAAGGGTGCGGCGATCTCGCGGCAGACGAAGTGCGCGCACTCCACCAGGTAGGCCACGGCCACGACGTTGCGGATTCCGACCCGGCCGTCTGCTCGCAGGTAGCCGCTCATGGTGCCGTTCTGACTCATGTCGTCGTTCCTTCCCAATGGGCTCCGGTGGACTGGACGCCGCCCCGCAGATGTGCCGGAATGTAATTGCTGGCGAGGTTGTGGGTGTGGACGTGTTGGCCGCGATGCACGGCCTCGATGGCGGTGCCGATGACCGCGCCGTACTTGCGCACGGGGCTTCCCACTGCCAGGTCGGTGCGCGCGACCTTGTGCCCAACGGGGAGTTCACGGTCGGCGATCACCGGATGCCCGTCGATGACCAGCTCGGTGCCCGCCTCGATCGGTCTGCGCACGGCCAAGGTGTTGTCGTTGGGGTGGAGCAGGAGTAGCTCCCGCGAGATGGATACCGCCGTCACCTTGTTTCCGCTTGTCACAGGACGCCGTAGTGGGACCAGACTTCGCCGAGCGTCTTGCCGGCCAGCAGGTCGGTGAGGACTTCTGATTCGGCGGCGGCGCGCGCGTTGGCGCGTTCGACCACTTCGGCTTCCACGACCGAGGGGATGGCGACGATACCGTCGTCGTCGGCGATCATCAGCTCGCCCGGTTCGATCAGCACGCCGGCACAGTTGACCGGTTCACCGGTGGCCACCACCCTCATTCGAGCTCGATAGTCCAGAGGTCGGCTACCTGCGGAGAACACCGGGAAGCCCAGCGCCGCGATCTTCGGGGTGTCCCTGACATAGCTGTCGCAGATGGCCCCAACTGCACCGCGGCCCACGGCAGCAGCGGAGAAGAGTTCACCCCAGTACGCGGTGCGATCGTTGGCAGCGGTGGCGATCACCGCGATGTCGCCTGGCTTCATCGCGTCCATGAACTCGATGAACTCGCGGTAGGGATCGTCCTGATCGTGCTCGATCGGCGCAAATTGGATCGGATGGGCCCGGCCCACGATTCGGACGCCCTCGCGAAGCGGTCGGATGCCCGCGGCCAGGACGTGGCCCCGAGCGCCGCTGGCATCGAGTGAGTCGGACACCTGCGCCGCGCTCACCGTCGGACCTAGCTGGACTGCACCCACCGCTGCACCTCAATCGGGACGTCGACGACACCTGGCCGAACGGCTCCAGGTGGTTCGAACCATATCCGCCGGATTTCAGTGCGTCAAACAATTGGCAGGGCCAATTCACCGAATGGGTGGGCGGTCGCTAGGTCGCGCCGGGGTCTTCCGGAGCATTGTCACGCAGGAAGGCCTCGACGTCGGCCACGTGGGCCGCGGCGTAGGCAGCCGCCTGGGCGGGATCGCGATCGCGAAGCGCACGGAAGATGGCGCGGTGCTGGTCCCAGGCTCGCTCGAATACGCCGGCCTGTGCGTATCCGCGCCAGACGCGGGCGCGAAACGTCTTGTCGCTGAGCGCTTCCAGCAATGCCGCCAACACGGGGTTGCCGGCAATCTCGGCGATCACCAAGTGGAACCGGACGTCGGCTGCGGTCACCGCTTCGACGTCGCCGTCCCCGCTCTGCGGGTCGTGGTGCATCTCGTCGAGGCACTCCTGCAGACGCTCGAGGCCGGCCGCGTCGATTCTGGCCGCGGCCTGTGCGGTCGCCTCGGATTCCAGTAC
>NZ_JBOGDD010000364.1:0-8838 GCF_050701675.1 Mycobacterium sp.
AACGACCAGACGGCGGGCTATCCCTCGAACATGGATGAGTCGGGTTTGCAGGGGCGGGTCGCGAGGGCCGTGGAGGCGATGGCGCGTGGCGTCGGGCGGCACTGAGAATGGAGGACGCGATGGACAGGCCGACTGATGCGCCGTGGCCGATCGAAGAGGTCTACCCCCGCGATTTGGTGGAGGGTGACGTCGTGAAGATCGCCGGCAATTACCCGTGGCTGCAGATCACGCGCATAGTCGACGCGGGACCGAATCAGCCCGAGTGGGAGAAGCAACTGGGCAGCAGGGGTTTCGTATTGGCGGCGATCGACGACCCCGATCGGCCGATGACGGTGGCGTACGACAACCACAACGTTCGGCAGGTTTGGCGGCGCGTCTGACCGCCGTCCGGCTCAGCGGTCGTACTGCCGGAAATTCAGCTCGTCGAAGGTGTTCTGCCGCTTAGCTTCTGCTGCGGCACGGTCCGTTTCCGCGATAGACGCTTCTAGTTGGGCGACGATGTTGACCAGGCCGCCGATGAGGCGGGTTTTGATCGTGGCGTCGTCATGGGCGTTGCTTCGGATCATGCGCTGCACTTCGTCCACGAGGTCGAAGGTCCGGCGCGATTCGGGGCCGACGCTGACGTTGAGTTCCATGCAATTAACGGTATCGGTGATTGCGCGTTTAGGTGCGGGGTGTCGTGTACTCCGGCATGGCGCCGTGGTTCGGGTACTTAGTCGAATACGCGGACGGTGGCTCGATGACGACCCGGTCAGGGGTCTCGGCGCGGACGTCGATCAATTCGATGCGGGTGCCGTCGCCCGGGCCGCTGTTGACGCTCCGGACGTGCTTGACGTCGCGGTGGAGCAGACCTTTCTTGTGTGCGTAATCGAGCGCGTTCGCGACCGCCGCGACGATCGGGATCACTTGGTCAACGGGCATTCCGACGGGATATTTGTCGGACAGTTGATGGCACGGGTCTTGGCCGTCAACAAAATCCATCACTATCCAGAGTTGGCCGTCGTGCTCGCCGCGGTCATGAACCCCGACAATGTTCGGATGCCACAGAGTGGATGCCAGATCTGCCTCGCGATTGAACCGTGAGCGGTATTGCGGGTCCCGCGACCACTCTTCGGCAGCAGCTTCAGGGCGTCAGGTCGCGGCAGTCTTGGATGCTGTGCGAGGTACACCTCGCCCATGCCGCCGGACCCGAGCAAGCGAATGATGCGGTAGCCGGCGAAGTCCGCCCCGTTTCCAGGCGGCATGCCCGGATCGTACGGCCCCACATTTAGCCTGCCGGCGTCACCCAACAGGTGATATCAGCACGGACGACCTCATTACCATCCCGATCGCTGACATGGACGGGGACGGAGAGCTCGACGCCCTCGCAGATAGCGTCAAAGTCAGGCAGGTCGACCTGTGCAATGGCCCGCAACGACGTGGTTGCTTTCCGTAGGTACTGAACGTTCATTGCCTTGGGGATCCAGCGGTGGCTCGTCGGCACGGTGGCTTCCATGAGCATGCCCATAGCCATCTCGGCGGCATTGCAGGAGGCAATGGCATGCACAGTCTTCAAATGATTGTGAACCAGCGGCCAGTTCGGGATCGTGACGACCGCGAGACCTGGCTCCATCTGGACGACGTGCGGGACCACCGTTGCGAAGAAGGGGACACGAGCGATGGCGGCCGCGGAGAAGAGTCTGCTGCCGCCCGGTATTCGATTCAGTCGCTGCCACGCGCGGAAAGTTCGTGTGACGTTCATTGGAGCCTTTCCACACAGTGATAAAAATCAGCACTCTTCACGAAGAACCACTTGGGCACCGCCACCTCGGCGCGACCCGGCTCCATCGTCAGGACGTGCGGTAACACCGAGGCGAAATACGGCACCCGCACCATGGCGGCGGCCGAGAACACTCGCGTGCCGCCCGGGCGTCCCGAGAGTGCCTTCCAGGCGCGGTAGGTGGGGTTCTGAGCGGGCATGGAGCTAGACCTTACTGTGGAGTAAGGTAGGGCCCGACGCCGAGGCTGAAGCCAGGGACGAATTCGTCTCACGAGGGGGTCCCTGGCTTCAGTGTCTGCGCCTCTCCCGGCCCTCATCGCAGCTGGCGCGGGGCCGATCAGCCGGAATTTGGCTGCCGCCCGGATCTGAGGCATACTGTTCGGGTTGCCTTGAGCCGGGTTCGCCTGGCCGGGCATGCGACCAGCGTCCTCACGGACGCGTCCGGTCCCCACCTCGATCGTGATCGATATTTCGAACGCGGACGAGTGTGCGCAAGGGCGACACACCCGAGCGCGGGGGTCGGTGTACCAGAGACAGGTAAACAGCGGCGGCATAGCCAGCGCAGCGCATTCGTGCGGTGCGCGCTAGACCAAGCAGAACATGGCCCAACACTGGGCCCGTTAATAGTGAGGTAGGAGAAGCGTGGCGGGACAGTAGATCCGCATCAGGCTCAAGGCCTACGACCATGAGGCGATCGACGCCTCGGCGCGAAAGATCGTCGAGACTGTCACCCGTACGGGCGCCAGCGTGGTCGGCCCGGTGCCGCTGCCGACCGAGAAGAACGTGTATTGCGTTATCCGGTCTCCCCATAAGTACAAGGACTCGCGGGAGCATTTCGAAATGCGTACCCACAAGCGCCTTATCGACATCCTCGACCCCACGCCGAAGACCGTTGACGCCTTGATGCGCATCGATCTGCCGGCGAGCGTCGACGTCAACATCCAGTAGGAGACCCAGAAAAATGGCACGCAAAGGCATTTTGGGCACCAAGCTGGGCATGACGCAGGTGTTCGACGAGAACAACAAAGTCGTCCCGGTCACGGTCGTGAAGGCCGGCCCCAACGTGGTGACCCGCATCCGCACCCCCGAGCGGGACGGCTACAGCGCCGTGCAGCTCGCCTACGGTGAGATCAGCCCGCGCAAGGTGAACAAGCCGGTTACCGGTCAGTTCGCCGCTGCAGGCGTCAACCCGCGTCGGCACCTGGCCGAGCTTCGTCTCGAAGACGAGGCCGCGGTCGCCGAGTACGAGGTCGGTCAGGAACTGACCGCCGAGATCTTCGCCGACGGCGCGTACGTCGACGTGACCGGCACCAGCAAGGGCAAGGGCTTCGCCGGCACCATGAAGCGCCACGGCTTCAAGGGCCAGGGCGCCTCGCACGGTGCCCAGGCTGTGCACCGTCGTCCCGGTTCGATCGGTGGCTGCGCCACCCCGGGCCGTGTCTTCAAGGGCACCCGCATGTCCGGCCGGATGGGTAGCGACCGCGTCACCACCCAGAACCTGAAGGTTCACAAGGTCGACGCCGAGAACGGTGTGCTGCTCATCAAGGGCGCCATCCCGGGCCGCAATGGTGGACTGGTGGTTGTCCGCACCGCAGTTAAGCGAGGCGAGAAGTAATGACTCTCAAGATTGACGTCAAGACCCCCGAGGGCAAGAAGGACGGCTCTGTCGAGCTGCCCGCCGAGCTGTTCGACGTCGAGCCCAACATCGCGCTGATGCACCAGGTGGTGACGGCCCAGCTGGCCGCCGCTCGCCAGGGCACCCACGCCACCAAGACCCGGGCCATGGTGTCCGGTGGTGGCAAGAAGCCGTACCGCCAGAAGGGAACCGGCCGCGCCCGTCAGGGTTCGACCCGCGCCCCGCAGTTCACCGGTGGTGGTGTCGTCCACGGCCCGCAGCCGCGTGACTACAGCCAGCGGACCCCGAAGAAGATGATCGCTGCTGCCCTGCGCAGCGCGCTGTCGGACCGGGCCCGCAACGAGCGCATCCACGCGATCACCGAGCTGGTGGCCGGTCAGAGCCCGTCGACCAAGAGCGCCAAGTCGTTCCTGTCGTCGCTGACCGACAACAAGAAGGTGCTCGTCGTGATCGGCCGCAGCGATGTGGTCAGCGCCAAGAGCGTCCGCAACCTGCCTGGCGTGCATGTGATCTCGCCGGATCAGCTGAACACCTACGACGTGCTGAACGCCGACGATCTGGTGTTCTCGGTGGAGGCGCTCAACGCCTACATCACCGCCAACACGAAAGAGGAGGTGTCGGCCTGATGGCTACCGTGACTGATCCTCGCGACATCATCCTGGCCCCGGTCATCTCGGAGAAGTCCTACGGACTCATCGAGGACAACACGTACACGTTCATCGTGGCACCGGAGTCCAACAAGACGCAGATCAAGATCGCGATCGAGAAGATCTTCAGCGTCAAGGTCGATTCCGTGAACACACTCAACCGCCAGGGCAAGCGCAAGCGCACCCGCGCCGGCTTCGGTCAGCGCAAGAGCACCAAGCGCGCGATCGTCACCCTGGCCGCGGGTAGCAAGCCCATCGACCTGTTCGGAGCACCGGCCTAGCGGCCGGCGGAAGCACAGAGGACAAGACAGACATGCCTTTACGCAAGTACAAGCCGACGACTCCCGGTCGTCGCGGGTCCAGCGTCTCCGACTTCGCCGAGGTCACTCGGTCGACGCCGGAGAAGTCGCTGATTCGCCCGCTGCACAGCACCGGTGGCCGCAACGCGCACGGACGGATCACCACCCGACACAAGGGCGGCGGGCACAAGCGTGCCTACCGCGTGATCGACTTCCGTCGCCACGACAAGGACGGCGTCAACGCCAAGGTCGCGCACATCGAGTACGACCCCAACCGCACCGCGAACATCGCACTGCTGCACTACCTGGACGGCGAGAAGCGCTACATCATCGCGCCGCAGGGACTCTCGCAGGGCGACGTGATCGAGCAGGGGCCGAACGCCGACATCAAGCCGGGTAACAACCTGCCGCTGCGCAACATCCCCGCCGGCACCGTGATCCACGCGGTGGAGCTGCGGCCCGGGGGTGGCGCCAAGATGGGCCGCTCCGCCGGCGTCAGCATCCAGCTGCTCGGCAAGGAAGGCACCTACGCCACGCTGCGCATGCCCAGCGGTGAGATCCGCCGCGTCGACGTGCGCTGCCGCGCCACCGTCGGCGAGGTCGGTAACGCCGAGCAGGGCAACATCAACTGGGGCAAGGCCGGCCGGATGCGCTGGAAGGGCAAGCGCCCGACCGTCCGCGGTGTCGTGATGAACCCGGTCGACCACCCGCACGGCGGTGGCGAGGGCAAGACCTCCGGTGGCCGTCACCCCGTCAGCCCGTGGGGCAAGCCCGAGGGCCGCACCCGCAAGAACAAGCCGAGCGACAAGCTCATCGTCCGACGCCGTCGCACCGGCAAGAACAAGCGCTAGGAGTATCCAGCGATGCCACGCAGCCTGAAGAAGGGCCCGTTCGTCGACGACCATCTCTTGAAGAAGGTCGACGTCCAGAACGAGAAGAACACCAAGCAGGTCATCAAGACCTGGTCGCGTCGGTCGACGATCATCCCCGACTTCATCGGACACACCTTCGCCGTCCACGACGGCCGCAAGCACGTGCCGGTGTTCGTGTCGGAGTCCATGGTCGGCCACAAGTTGGGCGAGTTCGCGCCGACCCGCACGTTCAAGGGTCACATCAAGGACGACCGGAAAGCGAAGCGGCGGTAATGACTACGACGACTGAATATCCGTCTGCGGTTGCCAAGGCGCGCTTCGTGCGCGTCTCGGCGTCCAAGGCGCGCCGGGTGATCGACCTGGTGCGCGGCAAGACGGTGACCGAGGCGCTCGACATCCTCCGCTGGGCCCCGCAGGCCGCCAGCGAGCCGGTCGCCAAGGTCATCGCCAGCGCGGCGGCCAACGCACAGAACAACGACGGACTGGATCCCGCAACGCTCGTGGTCGCCTCGGTGTACGCCGACGAAGGCCCGACCGCCAAGCGCATCCGGCCGCGCGCCCAGGGGCGTGCGTTCCGAATCCGCAAGCGCACCAGCCACATCACGGTGATCGTGGAGAGCAGGCCAAGCCGGTCCGACAGGGTCGCCAAGGGTGCTTCTTCGGCCTCGTCCACCAGGGCGCGTCGCGCCCAGGGCAGCAAGGCAGCCGCCACTGCTCCCGCCAAGAAGGCATCTGCCAAGAAGGCGCCCGCTGCAAAGGCGGCACCCGAGAAGGCGTCGTCCGAAGAGGGCACAGTGACTTCTGATTCGAAGGGAGGCTCGGAGTAGTGGGCCAGAAGATCAATCCCCACGGCTTCCGCCTCGGCATCACGACCGACTGGAAGTCCCGCTGGTACGCCGACAAGCAGTACTCGGAGTACGTGAAGGAAGACGTCGCAATCCGTCGTCGGCTCTTCGCGCCGTTCGTCATCCCCGGTGAACGCAACGTCGAGCTGGAGCGCGCCGGTGTCGCCAAGGTGGAGATCGAGCGCACCCGCGACCGGGTCCGCGTCGACATCCACACCGCCCGTCCCGGCATCGTCATCGGCCGCCGCGGCGCAGCTGCCGACAGCATCCGCGGCACGTTGGAGAAGCTGACCGGCAAGCAGGTTCAGCTCAACATCCTCGAGGTGAAGAGCCCCGAGTCGGTGGCACAGCTGGTGGCCCAGGGTGTCGCCGAGCAGCTGAGCAACCGCGTCGCATTCCGTCGCGCCATGCGCAAGGCGATCCAGTCGGCCATGCGTCAGCCGAACGTCAAGGGCATCCGGGTCCAGTGCTCGGGTCGCCTCGGCGGCGCCGAGATGAGCCGCTCGGAGTTCTACCGCGAGGGCCGGGTGCCGCTGCACACGCTGCGCGCCGACATCGACTACGGGCTGTACGAGGCCAAGACCACGTTCGGCCGCATCGGTGTGAAGGTCTGGATCTACAAGGGTGACGTCGTCGGTGGCAAGCGCGAGCTCGCCGCCCCCGCCGCCGCCGGCGCAGAACGTCCGCGCCGTGACCGTCCCACGGGCACCCGTCCGCGCCGCAGTGGCGCATCGGGCACCACGGCGACGAGCACCGAGGCCGGCCGCGCTGCCAGCGAAGAGGCGCCAGCCGCCGACACGTCCGCCGCTGATACGTCCGCCGCTCCCGAGGACGTGGCGGCCCCGGTGGCAGCAGAGAGCACGGAGAGCTAAGCCATGTTGATTCCCCGCAAGGTCAAGCACCGCAAGCAGCATCACCCGCGCCAGCGCGGCATTGCCAGCGGCGGCACCCAGGTCAGCTTCGGCGACTACGGCATCCAGGCACTGGAGCACGCCTACGTCACCAATCGGCAGATCGAGTCCGCTCGTATCGCCATCAACCGGCACATCAAGCGTGGCGGCAAGGTCTGGATCAACATCTTCCCGGACCGCCCGCTGACCAAGAAGCCCGCCGAGACCCGCATGGGTTCCGGTAAGGGTTCGCCCGAATGGTGGGTGGCCAACGTCAAGCCCGGCCGCGTGCTGTTCGAGATCAGTTACCCCGATGAGAAGGTCGCGAAGGAAGCACTTACCCGCGCGATCCACAAGCTGCCGATCAAGGCACGCATCGTTACCAGAGAGGAGCAGTTCTGATGGCAGTGGGAACTTCGCCTGGCGAACTGCGCGAGCTGACCGAGGACGAGCTGACGTCCCGGCTGCGCGAGTCGAAGGAAGAGCTGTTCAACCTTCGCTTCCAAATGGCGACCGGCCAGCTGGCCAACAACCGTCGGCTGCGCGTCGTGCGGTCAGAGATCGCGCGTGTGTACACCGTGCTTCGTGAACGTGAGTTGGGTCTGGCATCCGGACCCGTTGGTGAGGAATCGTAATGGCAGAGAAGACAACTGAAGGCACGACTGCAACTTCGAAGCAGGCCGGGCCCGCGCACACCCCGCGCACCGAGAAGCCGCGTGGACAGCGGAAGACGCGCATCGGCTACGTGGTGAGCGACAAGATGCAGAAGACCATCGTGGTTGAGCTGGAGAATCGCTCGAAGCACCCGCTGTACGGCAAGATCATCCGGACCACGACCAAGGTCAAGGCGCACGACGAGAACGGCGACGCCGGTGTCGGCGATCGCGTGTCGCTGATGGAGACGCGGCCGCTCTCGGCGACCAAGCGCTGGCGCCTCGTCGAGATTCTCGAGAAGGCCAAGTAGCACTTCGCACTTCATCCGAAAGCCCTCGAATGCCCAACGGCATCGGGGGCTTTCGCATAGCCCCGTGTGGTCAGTCGTTCACGGCTTCAGCAATCCCAATTCGTGATGGCCCCGATCCGTGTTGACCTGCCAAGGGTCCACGTCTTCCCCGAAGTACCGGGCGACGCTTTGCATGGAACTCAACATCGCATGGTCTTGGTTGTCGTAGCGGTGCATGCCGTTGCGTCCGATCGGGTGAAGAGATGGGTAGTGCCGATGTAGGAAATCGCGAATTCGAGCGACACTTCTGTCTCCGGCCGGGTCGCTGATCGGATAGGCGAATCTTGACCGGACGACCATGACACGCTCGACAGCCGAATCGTCCATGCCGAGCGCGCGAAGGTCTCTTTGGACGATGTCGTTCAAGTCCTCGTCGTTCGAAGGGCTGAGTTCTCCGTCGGGACCGATGAAGTACTCGAACCCCAGGTACGTGCCATCCCAATCCCCTGGAGCGAGTGCGCTCGACCAGAGGCCGTAATTCTGAATCCGACCAACCCGCAGGGCTTTACCGGGCGTGTACACCCAGTTGTAGGGAATGTCGTAGTGCTTGCGAAGGGCGACGGCGACCGTTATCAGTGCACGGTGCTTGAGAGCTGCGGCTGCCGCGCGAATGTGTTTCGGCGGCTCTGGCTCGAGGGCGTCCACCAGCAACCGCAGGGGCATGCTCGAAAAGATCGCATCTCCGGACGCAGTCTCACCGTTCTGCAGCTCGATGGTCCAATTTCCGCCGTCGAACCGAGCCTTGACGACCTGAGAATCGAGGCTGGGAAAGACCCCGAGGTCGGCCAACGCCGCCGCAGCGGCCTCCCAGAGTTGGCCAGGCCCCAGTCGGGGGTACCGAAAGACGTCCTGATCTACCGAATCCCACTTGCTGCGCAGTTGCCAAC
>NZ_JBOGDD010000365.1:0-14712 GCF_050701675.1 Mycobacterium sp.
CGTCTACATCCTGAACAACAGCGGCGGCGGCAGTGGTTTCACCACCACCGGCCCGTTCGGCTCGCCCATTCAGCGCGCCGGCGACACCGTGGCGACGGACTTCGACGGCGACGGTGCGGTCGATATCGCGGTGCTGGCCGAGGCCGGCGGCGCCGCGCGCGACGTGACGGTCCTCTTCGGACCCAACTTCGATCGGCGCCGCAACCTGTTAGTCGGCGACGAAGTGCAGGCGTTGTCGCTGGCGGATTTCAACTCCGACTCCGTGGTCGACGATATCGGTACGGCCAACACCGGCAATCGCTTCCCGGGCGCCGATGTCGGGTTCAATCTGAACCACGGCGACGGCTTCTTCAGCGTCAGCGATTCGCTCGGCGTCTGTCCCGTTCCGCCGACCCCCAGCGAACCGGTCGCCACCCCGACCCCGCTCCCGCCGGTCGGCCCGGGCACGCCCTCGCCGACCCCGACGGAGGGGCCGCCAGCCTGCTTCGCGTCCAGCGTCGCCGGCGCCGACATGGACGGCGACGGCATGACCGACCTGGTGGTCGGTCTGCGGCGCGGCAACCGCGAAACGCTGGGCGACACGCTGAACTTCTTCTACAGCCTGCCGCCGCCGGCGCCGCCGCTCATTCCGCCGGTCAGCCCGGTGTTCATCCCCGGCCAGATATTCAACATGGCGGGCAACGGGCTCAGCCCCAAGGCGATGGCGATCGGCGACTTCACCGGCGACGGCCGCCTCGATGTCGCCGTCGGGACGACGGCCAACAGCGCGGTGCAGCTGTTCAAGGCCCTGCCGCCGGTGGTGGTGGATATCGGCGACGGCTTCGGTCGCTGGGACAATCCGCTCATCCCGTTCCCGCACCTGCCGGCAAGCGATGTGCAGTTCCTGCAGGCGCGTTTCTCCGTCACGCTCGGCACGGGCGGCGCCCCGGTCGTCTCGGTGCAGAACGACATCACCTTCGACCCGACTACACCGATCATGAGTTGCGCCTTCGTCGTCAGCAAGCCCGACAGCGCCTTCTCCTTCTTCCCCACCGACTGCACGCCCGGCGTCGATTGCACCCGGCTGCGCGCCGTCGTCGTCTCGACCAGTGATCTGAACCCGATTCCCGACGGCTCGGTGCTCTACACCTGCGACGTGCGCATCTATGCGCACGCCGAACCGGGCGACCACGCGCTGCAGATCTCCAACGTCACCGCCAGCGACGCGGTCGGCGAAGCGCTGCCGGTCTCCATGCGCAGCGGCCGCATCGTCGCCACCTGTCAGGGCGACTGCAGCCTGGACTCGCGCGTGACCGTCAACGAGCTCATCATCGGCGTGAACATCGCCCAGGGCCTGGCCCCGATCAGCTCGTGCCCGGCGTTCGATTTCAACGGCGACGGCAACCTCACCATCGGCGACCTGATCGCAGCCGTCGGTGCCGCGACCGGCGGCTGCGAACCGCCGACCATGACCCCGACCTCGACGCCGTCGGAAACGCCGACGCCGACGTTCACCGACACGCCGACGGCGACGCCGACCGCAACGCCGACCGAGACGCCGACGGCGACGTTCACCGACACGCCGACCAACACGCCACGGCTACCTACACCCAGACGCCGTCGCAGACGCCGACGGTGACACCGACCCCGACCGACACGGGCACCCCGACGGATACGCCCACCGAGACGCCGACCATCACGCCGACGCCGATTACTGCTTCGATCAACATCGGCTTCGGCACCGGGGCCAACAACAAGGTCTTCGTCCAGGTCTCGCTGGCGTCGTCGGGCCTGCAGGTCGCGGGAACGACCAACGACATCACCTTCCCGAACGCCATCCTGGCACTGCCCGGAGACCCGAAGACGCGGTGCATCCTGAACCCGGCCCTGCCGAAGGAGTTGGACCCGGTGCGCGTCGCAATGACCGCGACGACCACCACGCTGCGGATCGGCGTGAAGTTGGGAGCCGCGCCCACCGCACCGATACCGGACGGCATCCTCTATACCTGCGAGTTCGACATCCTCCCCGGCGTGTTGCCGGGCACCTATCCGCTACAGAATGGAAACGTCCTCGCGCAGGATCCGACTGGCATCAACAACCCGGCCAACGGTGCTGATGGCGGCGTCATCGTCACGCTCATCGGCCCGACGCCGACCCAGATTCCGACCTCGGCGCAGATCAACGTCCTGACCGGTATCGGCCTGGCCGGCAGCCTGGTCAACGTCCAGGTGAGTCTGGCGACGACCGGCTTCCAGGTCGCGGGCACCGCCAACAACATCACCTTCCAGAACAATTTCTTCCAGCTCGACCCGGCGAACTGCACGCTCAATCCAGCGCTGGGTAAGCGGTTGGTGGTGACTCCGGTGCTGCTCAACGGCACCACCTCCACATACAGCTTCTTCGTGCAGGGCCCGCCGTACAACAACAACCCGATTCCGGACGGGCTCCTCTACTCGTGCAACTTCGACGTCGGGCCGGGCGTGACGGTGGGCAGCTACCCGCTGGTCAACAGCGGCTTCTTCGCCCAGGATCCGGGCGGCAACAACCTGCAGGTGATCGGCACCAACGGCGCCATCGTCGTCACCTTGGTGCAGCCGACCGGGACGATCACCAGCACGCCGACCGAGACGCCGACGCCGACGTTCACAGCGACCGCGACGCCGACCATCACCCCGACCAACTCGGCGACCCCGACGGACACCTACACGCCCACGGTCACCGCGACGCCGACCGCGACCTTCACCGCCACCGTGACCTCGACGCCGACATCGACCCCGGTCGACACCGCTACCCCCACCGAAACGCCGACCATCACGCCGACGCCGACCAACACCGGCACCGTCACCCAGACGCCGACGCCGACCAACACTCCGCTCACCGTGCAGATCAACATCGGCAACGGCTTCGGGGCCATCGGCGGCACCGCCAGCGTGCCCACGACGCTGACGTCGTCGATCTTCAGCGCGGCGGCCATCGCGAACGATTTCACTTATGATACCACCCGCTTCGGCCTGAACCTCCTGGCTGGGTGCACGCTCAACCCGACGCTCGCCGCGCCGCCGTTCGACAAGGTGCTGAACCTCTTCGAGGTCGGCCTGACCCCCACCACGCGCACCATCCGCGCCGTGGTGCAGGACTTCGGCAGCAACGCGATCCTGCCCGACGGTGCCCTCTACACCTGCCAGTTCTCGATCCTGGGCAGCGCCGTACCGGGCAGCTATCCGGTCATCAGCAGCAATCCATTCGCGCAGGACGCGTCGGCCGCCGCGCTGCCGGCCAGCGGTGGGACTGGTGCGATCAACGTGGTGCTCGTCGGGCCCAGCAGCACACCCACCGCCACCCGCACCATCACGCCGACACCGACGGTGACGGCCACGGCCACGGCCACCGGTACGGTCACCGACACCCCGACCAACACCGCGACGCCGACGTTCACGGCGACGGCGACGCCGACCGTGACCGAGACCCCGACCCGCACGTTCACCGCGACAGCAACGCCGACCGAGACGGCCACCGCCACCGCCACCGCGATCGCGACCGCTACCGTCACCGCCACCCCGACGCTCACGGCCACCCCCACCGCCACCCCGACCGCGACCGCGACCGGCACGGCTACGCAGACGGCGACGCCGACCAACACCCCACTCACCGTGCTGATCAATATCGGCGGCGGCAACGGGCTCGCCGGCGGCAGCGCCAGCGTGCCCACCACGCTGACGTCGTCTATCTTCAGCGCGGTGGGCGTTTCCAACGACTTCACCTATGACACCACCCGCTTCGGTTTGGCCCTCGCGGGTGGGTGCACGCTCAACTCGACGCTCGCCGCGCCGCCGTTCAACAAGGTGCTGAACGTCTTCGAGATCAGCCTGACCGCCACGACGCGCACCATCCGCGCCGTGGTGCAGGACTTCGGCAGCAACGCCATCCTGCCCGACGGCACGCTCTACACCTGCCAGTTCTCGGTCCTGCCCAGCACCCTGCCGGGCACCTATCCGATCACCAACAGCAACCCGTTCGCGCAGGATGCCTCGGCCGCACCGCTGCCGGCCAGCGGCAGCAACGGCTTGATCAACGTCACGCTGGTCGGCCCGAGCAGCACGCCGACCGCCACCCGCACCATCACGCCGACGCCGACGGTGACAGCCACCGCCACGCTCACGGCCACGGTGACCAACACCCCGACCCATACCTCGACGCCGACGCTCACGGCCACGGCGACGGCGACGCCGACCGAGACACCGACTCGTACGTTCACCCCGACGGCGACGGCGACCGCGACGGCCACCGTCACGGACACCCCGATCGCGACCGCCACCCACACGGCCACGCCGATCGCCAGCGCCACCGTCACCGCCACCCCGACGGCAACGGCGACCGCGACCGCCACCCCGACCGCGACCGCTACGGTGACCGCCACCCCGACCGCGACAGCCACCGTGACCGCCACGCCGACCGCGACGGCCACCGTGACCCTGACCCCGACCGCGACCGCCACGTACACCGCGACCCCGACGGCGACGCCGACGAACACTCCGCTCACGCTGATGATCAACATCGGCAGCGCCAACGGGCTCGCCGGCGGCAGTGCCAGCGTCCCCACCACGCTGACCTCGTCGATCTTCAATGCGGCGGGCGTCTCGAACGACTTCACCTATGATACCACCCGCTTCGGCTTGAATGTCCTGAGCGGGTGCACGCTCAACCCCGCCCTCACCGTGCCGCCGTACGACAAGGTGCTGAACATCTTCGAGGTCGGCCTGACCGCGACGACGCGCACCATCCGCGCCGTGGTGCAGGATTTCGGCACCAACGCCATCCTGCCCAACGGCACGCTTTACACCTGCCAGTTCTCGATCCTGGCCACCGCCCTGCCGGGCATCTATCCGCTCACCAACAGCAACCTGTTCGCGGAGGATGCGTCGGGCGTGCCGTTGCCGGTCAGCGGCAGCAACGGCACGATCAGCGTCACGCTGGTCGGCCCAAGCAGCACACCGACCGCCACCCGCACGCAAACCGCCACGGCCACCGCGACGCGAACGTTCACGCACACGGCCACCGCGACGCCGACGTCTACGCACACAGCCACGGCGACGCCGACGTTCACGCCCACGGCCACCGCCACGCCGACCTTCACGCCCACGGTCACCGCCACGCCGACGTTCACGCCCACGGCCACGGCGACGCCGACGTTCACGGCCACCGCCACCGCAACGCCGACGTTTACGGCCACGGCGACGCCGACCCAGACGCCGACGTCGACCGTCACCGCGACAGCCACCGACACGGTCACCGCCACGCCGACCGAGACACCGACGTCGACCGCGACCGCCACCGCGACGGCCACTGACACGGTCACCGCCACGCCGACCGACACCCCGACAGAGGAACCAACCGCGACGGCGACGGACACAGCCACACCCACGGAAACGCCGACGCCATAGTTGCCGCGTGCCACCCAGCGGAGGCGAAGCTCGCCACCGGCTGGACGGCCGCGAGAACGTCACGAGCACCCCCCGAGACACCGCATGCGTTCCCCCCAGTTCGTCCTTCTCGTCGCCTGCCTAGCGGCGGGCAGCACCCCGCCCCGTTCGGTGTCCGCCGAGGTGTGCGCCTATGTAGCCAATGCCGGGGATCGCACCGTAGCGGTGATCGACGTGGCGACGCGCACCGTGGTCGACACGGTCGACGTCGGGGCCGGAGCGCACGGCGTCGCCGTCGGTCAGAACGGTGCTGGGGCACCGCGCGTATACGTCGCAAACAGCGACGCCGCGACGGTGACAGTGATTGACACCGCGACGCTCGACGTCGTGCGCACGATCGAAGTGAGCGCTGGGCCGACGGAGATCGTTGCGCTTCCCAGCGGCGAGGCCGTCTACGTCTCGCATCCGACGACCGGCAAGGTGTCTGTGATCAACGCAGCGTCCCTGACGCTGGCGACGACCATCGACGTCGGCGGCGAGCCGAGAGGGCTGGACGCCGCGGCGGGCGGCGCGATCGTCTTGGTCGCCAACCCCACCAACAACGAACTCGTCGTCATCGATACGACCACCAACAGTGTGACGGACCGCTTCGAAACTGCGCCGGGCCCGGTCGACGTCGCCGTCGAGTCGGAGACGACCATGGCCTACGTCAGCAGCCTGCCGATCACGATTCTCCGCGCCGATAGCGGCGAACCGACCGCCGGCCTCAACCTCCGCCCGTCCTCCAACGTGCGCGGCATCACCGTCGGCGCGACGTTCGCCTTCCTGTGCAACAAGGACTCGACCGGCGCCAACGTGGTCCTGATTGCCGTCGATCCGAACGCGCGGACCTTTCCGCTGCCCAGTATCGCGCTCGGCTTGGAATCCGAGCCGCGCGACATCGCTGCCGTCCCCGACAGTCAGATGGCCCTGATGACCGACGACACCGACGACCGCGTCGCCGTGCTCGACGGCGAGAACGGTCTGTTGATGTCGATTCCGGTCGGCACCGATCCTCGCGGTATCGCCATCACGTCGCTGAGCAACAGTTGCCGGCCGGGGGCCACGCCGACGCCGACCATCCCTGTGTCCACACCGACGAGGACCCCCGGCGGCGGGACGTGCCCGGGCGATTGCAACGGCAACGGCACGGTCGCGATCAACGAGCTCATCCTCGGGGTCAATATCGCTCTGGGCAATTCCGCCGTGAGCGCCTGCGCCGCCTTTGATGCCAACGGCAACGGCGCCGTCACGATCAACGAGCTCATCGCCGCGGTGAACGCGGCCTTGAACGGGTGCCCTGAGGGCTGAGATCGAGCCCCACCGTGCCGGCCGAGCGCGTTGCAACCGGTTTCTGGTTCGCGTAAGAGCTGGGAGGTTCACACGGTGTCGGGAGCGGTGGCCGAGTGGTCTAAGGCGCACGCCTGCTAAGCGTGTGTACCTCACAAGGGTACCGCGGGTTCAAATCCCGCCCGCTCCGCCATCTCGTGTGACCGTGCGAGAGCCATGGACGAGATGCGAACCGGCAGTGTGCAGGCGAACGGGCTGCGCTTCGCCACGATCGAGGCCGGCGACGGGCCGCTGGTGCTCTGCCTACACGGGTTTCCCGACCACGCGCGCTCCTTCCGCCACCAGTTGCCCGTCCTCGCGGCCGCCGGCTTTCGTGCCGTGGCGCCCTTCATGCGCGGCTACGCACCCAGCGACGTCCCGGCCGACGGCCCCTACCAGAGCGCGGCGCTGGCGCAGGACGCCGTGGCCCTGATCGAGGCGCTCGGCTACCAGCAGGCAGCGCTGTTCGGTCACGACTGGGGCGCCGTGGCCGCCTACAGCGCAGCCATCGCCGCGCCCGACCGCGTGACGCGCCTGGTGACCGCTGCCGTACCGCACGGTCCGGCGCTGGGCAGCGCGTTCCTCACCAACTACGAACAGCAGCGCCGCTCCTGGTACATGTTCTTCTTCCAAACCCTGCTCGCCGAGATGGCGGTGGCGCACGACGATTTCGCCTTCCTCGAGCGCCTCTGGCGCGACTGGTCTCCCGGCTGGGAGTGGCCGGCCGCCGAGATGGAATCGCTCAAGGCGACCTTTCGCCAGCCCGGGGTCCTGTCGGCGGCCCTGGGCTACTACCGCCACACGTTCAATCCGCTCCACCAGCGGCCGGAATTGGCCGAGTTGCAGGGTCTGACGGCCTTCGGAACCGTCGCCGCGCCGACGCTGTTCTTCCACGGCGCGCGCGACGGATGTATCGGCGTCGAGCTGCTCGACGGCATGGCGGCGCTCTTTCCCGGCGGCCTGCAGACGGTGATCGTCCCTGAGGCAGGCCACTTCGTGCACCAGGAGCGCCCCGATATCGTCAACCCGACGCTGGTGGAATTCCTCGCGCCGCTTCGCTGACCAGTCGCGGCATTGTCGTCTTCGATGATTGGGGGAAGCACATGAGTGGTGAGCGCGATGCCATGCTGGTCGGGTATGTCCGCACGCCGTTCGGCAAAGCCGATTCGCAGCGCGGGGTGTTTCGCAACGTGCGCTCGGACGACCTGGCGAGCGCCGTTCTGCAGGAGGTGCTGAAGCGCTCGGCGGTCGACGCGGGCGAGGTCGACGGCGTCATTCTCGGCGCGGTCGAGATGATGGGCGAGCAGGCGCACCCCGGCACGGCGATTCCGTTCCTGGCCGGCTTTCCGCCGCATGTCACCGGCCTCAGCGTCGAGCGCGCCTGCACGACGGCGATGATGTCGGTGCACCTCGCGGCAATGAACGTGCAGTGCGGCCAAGGCGATGTCTACATCGCCGGCGGGCTCGACAGCATGACCCACTTCCGCATCCCGACCATCAAGGACGGGATGGACATGGACGCCATCATCAAGGAGGGCGGGCACATGCTCGCCACGATGAACCCCAACCCCAAGATGATGGCGCGCATCAACCCGATCGAGCTCAACGGGGGCCAGGGCGCGGAACGCCTGTGCGAGCGCTTCGACATCAGCCGGCGCGAGCTCGACGAATGGGCGTTGCTCAGCCATCAGCGCGCCATCGCGGCGCAGGATGCCGGGCGGTTCGCCGACGAGATCGTGCCGCTCGAAGGACTGGCGGCCGACGGCACGCCGGCGCTCATCGATCGCGACCAGGGACCGCGGCGCGACACCTCGATGGAGAAGATCAGCTCCCTCGCTCCGATCTACCGGCCGGACGGCCGTATCACGGCGGCCGCCTCCTCCGGTCAGGCCGACGGCGCGGCGGTCTGCCTGGTGATGTCGCGCCAGGCGGCCGAGCGGCGCGGCGTGCGCCCCCTGGCGCGCCTGCACACGCTCGGCATCGGGGCCTGCGACCCGCGCGACCTGATCTACTCGGCGATCCCGGCCACCCACAAGGCGCTGCAGCGTTCCGGCCTGCGCATGAGCGACATGGAGCTGGTGGAGATCAACGAGGCCTTCGCCTGCGCCCCGATCGCGCTGATGCGCGAGTTCGAGATGGGCACCGGCGGGGGCGAGCGGATCAACGTCAACGGCGGCGCCTGTGCCCTCGGTCATCCGGTGGGGGCATCGGGCGCGCGCCTGGTCGGCACCCTGGCGCTGGAGATGCGCCGGCGCGGCGCCCGCTACGGCCTGGCCACCATCTGCGGCGGCATGGGCCAGGGGGCGGCGACGATCCTGGAAGCGGTCTGACGGCGACCCAGGCGGTTCAAACTGAAAGAGGGCCGCGCGGTCGCGCGGCCCTCTCGATCAGCCCATCGGTGCGCCGGCCTTGGCGGCCGCTTCGTCCTTCTTGCGCTGCGCCTTGGCGCGGCGCTCCTTCTTCTTCTGTGCCTCGCTCTGGGCACGATCGCCACGCTCGGTCAGCTCGATCAGCGAGACCGGAGCCTTGTCGCCCTGGCGCACACCGAGCTTGGTGATGCGCGTGTAGCCGCCCGGCCGCGTACTGAAGCGCGGCGCGATATCGTCGAACAGCTTGGCCACCACCGTGCGGCTGCGCACGAAGGCGAGCGCCTGGCGGCGGGCGTGCAGGGTGCCGCGCTTGCCGAGCGTGATCATGCGTTCGGCGAAGCGGCGCAGCTCCTTGGCCTTCGCATCAGTGGTCTGTATGTGCTCGTACTGGAACAACGAGGTCACCATGTTGCGCCACATGGCGCGCCGGTGCTCGCTGGTTCGGTTGAGCTTTCGTCCGCTTTTCAGATGTCGCATTGTCGTCTCACCTCGGGCGCACGCTGCAGTGCGCCCGAGCTCCTCAAGCGCTTTCCTTCTCGCGCGCCAGGCGGCGGTCGAGCTCTTCGCGAGTCGGGAAGTTCTCGATGTGCATGCCGAAATCGAGCCCCATCTCGCGCAAGATCTCCTTGATCTCGTTGAGCGATTTGCGGCCGAAGTTCTTGGTCTTGAGCATCTCGGCTTCGGTGCGCTGCACCAGCTCGCCGATGAACTTGATGTCGGCGTTCTGCAGGCAGTTCGCCGACCGCACCGACAGTTCGAGTTCCGCCACCGGGCGGAAGAGGTTCTCGTTCAGCGTCGGCGCCGACTCCTCCTCCTCGGCCGCCATCTCCGGCGTTTCCTCGAAGTTGATGAAGATGCTGAGCTGGTCCTGCAGGATGCGCGACGCGTACGCCACGGCGTCGTCCGGGCGGACGCTGCCGTCCGTCCACACTTCGACCGTCAGCTTGTCATAGTCGGTGCGCTGGCCGACACGGGCGTTGGTCACCGTGTAGTTCACCTTGCGGATCGGGGAGAACACGGCGTCGATGGGGATCGTACCGACCGGAGCTTCCTCGTCCTTGTTGCGGTCCGCCGACACGTACCCGCGGCCGAGCTTGACCGTCAGCTCGGCACGCAGCACGCCTTCCTTCGACAGCGTCGCGATCGGATGATCGGGGTTGAGCACCTCGAGATTCGGCCCGGCCTTGATGTCGCCGGCGCGCACGACCCCTTCGCCCTTGGCCTCGATCCGCGCCTGCGCTTCCACGCCGTCGTGCAGCTTGAGGCGCACTTCCTTCAGGTTGAGGACGATGTCGGTGACGTCCTCGCGCACCCCGGTGAGGGTGGCGAACTCGTGCAACACGCCATCCACCTTGATGGCGCTGATCGCCGCACCCTGCAGGGACGACAGCAACACACGCCGCAGGGCGTTGCCGATGGTGGTGCCGAAGCCGCGCTCGAACGGCTCGCCGACGAACTTGCCGTACGTCGACGTCATGCTCTTGTCGTCGGTCTCGAGACCGGTCGGCTTCAACAGGTCGCGCCAATTTCGTTGTGGCTGCATCAAGAACCCTCCACGTCGCTCGCTCTGGGGTGCCTCACTTCGAGTACAGCTCGATGATGAGCTTCTCGTTGATCGGCATGGTCAGCTCGGCGCGCGATGGCAACGCCTTCACCCGGGCCTGGAACCCCTCGCGGTTGACTTCGAGCCAATCGGGCGCGCCGCGGTGCTCGGCCTGCGCCAGGGCTTCCTGGACGCGGGTCACCGTACGGCTGCGCTCGCGCACGGTCACGACATCGCCCGTCTTCAACAGTGCCGACGGGATGTTCAGCTTGCGTCCGTTGATCTGGAAGTGTCCGTGGCGGACGAGCTGGCGCGCCTCGGCGCGCGAGGTCGCGAATCCCATGCGGTAGATCATGTTGTCCAGCCGCCGCTCCAGGAGCTGCAGCAGGATCTCGCCGGTGATGCCCTTCGAGCGCTCCGCCATCTCGAAATAGCGGCGGAACTGGCCCTCGAGCACGCCGTACATACGCTTCACCTTCTGCTTCTCGCGCAGCTGGAGGGCGTATTCGGAGAACTTCGGCCGACCCTGGCCGTGCTGGCCGGGCGGGTAGTTGCGGCGCTCGATGGCGCACTTGTCCGTATAGCAGCGCTCGCCCTTGAGGAAGAGTTTCAACCCCTCACGGCGGCACAGACGACAGACCGAATCAGTATACCGAGCCAATGGACCTTCCCTCCTGCGCGGCCGCTAGACGCGGCGCCGCTTCGGCGCCCGACAGCCGTTGTGCGGAATCGGTGTCACGTCGCGGATCACCGTGATGTGGAACCCGGCGCTCTGCAGCGAGCGCAGCGCCGACTCGCGTCCGGCGCCCGGTCCCTTGACGTGAACCTGTACGTTGCGGACCCCACTCTCCATGGCCTTCTTGGCGGCCGCATCCGACGCCATCTGGGCGGCGAACGGCGTGCCTTTGCGCGACCCCTTGAACCCCACCGAGCCGGCGCTCGACCACGCGAGCACGTTGCCGATCTGATCGGTGATCGTGACCAGGGTGTTGTTGAAGGTCGAGTGGATGTGCACCACGCCGTCGCTGACGGTGCGCTTCTGCTTCTTCTTCTTGACCGGCTGCTTGTCGGTCGGCGTCTGGGTCTTGGCCATAAGCGGTGATCCTCAGCGTCCCGGCGTCACTTCGTGGGCGCCTTCTTCTTGCCGGCGATGGCGCGGCGGGGTCCCTTGCGCGTGCGCGCGTTGGTATGGGTGCGCTGTCCGTGCACGGGGAGATTGCGCCGGTGGCGGACACCGCGGTACGTGCCGAGATCCATGTGGCGTTTGATGTGCATTGCCGTATCGCGCCGCAGATCGCCCTCGACCTTGTAACTCTGGTCGATCACCTGGCGGATGCGGACGACCTCGTCGTCCGACAGATCGTCGCTCTTGCGATTCGGATCGACCTTGGCCTTCTCGAGGATTTCGCTCGAGAGCGAGCGCCCGATGCCGAAGAGGTACGTCAGCGCCACTTCGACCCGCTTGTTCTTGGGGAGGTCCACTCCCGCGATACGCGCCATGCCAGACTCCTGCTGCTATCCCTGCCGCTGCTTGTGGCGCGGGTTGCTGCACAGGACGCGAACCACGCCCTGGCGGCGAATCACTTTACAGTTCTTGCACACCTTCTTCACGGATGCCCTGACTTTCACGGCTTACTCCTCGACCCCGCCGCAGCGCGGCGCGATCTGCACGGCCCGGCGCGTCATGCGCGGCCGTCCAGTTCCATCTGGATGCGCTCGAGCACATGGCCCGCCGATCCGGTACCGTCGATGGCGCGCAGCAGGCCGCGCGAGCGATAGAACGTCACCAGCGGCGCGGTCGCCCGATCGTAGACTTCGAGGCGCGCCCGGATGGTCTCTTCGCGATCGTCCTCGCGCTGAAACAGCGGGCCGCCGCAGCGGTCGCACTGTTCGGCGTGCTGAGGCGGATCGAGCAGGACGTGGTACATGGCGCCGCACTGGCGGCAGGTGCGGCGGCCGCTCAAGCGGCGCACCAGCTCCTCGCGCGGCACGTCGAGGCTGACGACGTGGTCGAGCGGGATGCTGCGCACGCTCAGCATGCGGTCCAGCGCCTCGGCCTGGTTCACGGTGCGGGGGAAGCCGTCGAGCATGAAACTGGGGTCGTGGCCGTTCTGGCGCAGGCGTTGATCGATCATACCGATGACCAGATCGTCGGGGACGAGTTCACCGCGCTCCATGTAGTCCGCCGCGTCCAGCCCGAGCGCACTCTGGCTGGCGACCGCGGCGCGCAACAAGTCGCCGGTCGAGACGTGGGGTATACCGATTCGCTCCTGCATCAATTTCGCCTGTGTGCCTTTACCGGCACCTGGAGGCCCCAACAGCACTATGCGCATGCCCCGTTGCGCTCTCCGTCCCAGACGCGCCCCGCCGCGCTCGTTCGGCCGCTCGGCGCGTCCGTCTGCTGTGACTCAAGCCCTGTGGCGCGACCCCGGTCCGTGACACCCTCAGTTCCCGCGCCGGCCGCGCAGGCGGCCGCGGCGCATGAAGCCCTGGTAGTTGCGGGTCAACATGTGGGTTTCGATCTGCGCCACCGTGTCCAACGCCACGCCGACGACGATCAGCAACGCGGTGCCGCCGAAGTAGAAGGGGACGTTGAACTGCTGGATCAGGATGGTCGGCAGGATGCAGACGGAGGCCACATAGATGGCGCCCGCCAGGGTGATGCGCGCCAGCACGCGGTCGATGTACTCTGCGGTGCGCTGCCCTGGGCGGATGCCCGGAATGAAGCCGCCGAACTTCTTCATGTTCTCGGCGACGTCACTCGTGTTGAACGTGACCGCCGTATAAAAATAACTGAAGAAGATGATCAGCGCGACGAAGAAGACGTAGTAGACCACGCCGCCGTTGCTGAACCACTCGCTGGCCGCCTGGGTCCAGGGATGGTCGACGAACTGGGCGATGGTCGCCGGGAAGACCAGCAACGACGAGGCGAAGATCGGGGGGATCACGCCCGCGGTATTGAGCTTGAGCGGGAGATGCGAACTCTGGCCACCATACATGCGCCGGCCGACGACGCGTTTGGCGTACTGGACCGGGATGCGGCGCTGGCCGCGCTCGACGAAGATGATCACGCCGACGATCAGCACCATCAGGGCCGCCAACGCGATGAAGACGAAGATGCTCATCTGGCCTTCGCGGATGAACTGCACGGTCGTCAGCACCGCGGAGGGCAGGTTGGCCACGATCCCGGCGAAGATCAGCATCGAGATGCCGTTGCCGATGCCGCGCTCCGAGATCTGTTCGCCGAGCCACATCAGGAAGGCCGTACCGGAGGCCAACGTGATGATGGTCATGACCCGGAAGCTCCAGCCGGGCTCGAAGACCACGGGGGCACCGCCAGGCGAGCGCAACGACTCCAGGCCTATGCTGATGAACAGCCCCTGGATGATGGCGAGCACGACGGTTCCGTAGCGCGTGTACTGCGTGATCTTGCGCCGGCCCGCCTCGCCTTCTTTCGAGAGACGCTCGAGATGCGGGATCACCACCGTCATCAGCTGCAGAATGATCGACGCGCTGATGTACGGCATGATGCCCAGCGCGGCGATGGAGAATTGCTCGAGGGCGCCACCGGAGAACAGATTGACCAGCCCGAGCACGGAATCGCGTACCGACTCGAAGAACTCCGCCAACGCCCTGCCGTCGATCCCGGGCGTGGGGATCGCCACCACGATGCGGAACACCGCCAGCATCGCGAACGTGAACAGCAGGCGGCGGCGCAGCTCTGGAATCCGCCCGGCGTTTTGGAACCCTTCAAGCACTGGCGATCACCTCGGTGCTGCCGCCGGCGGCCGCGATGCGTTCCTTCGCGGTCGCGCTGAAGGCCTGCACCTTGATGGTCAGCGCCTTGGTCAGCGCGCCCTGGCCGAGCACCTTGACCGGCAGGCCGCGGCGCACCAGCCCGCGCTCGGCGAGCAGGGCCGCATCGATGACAGCGCCGTTCTCGAACACCTCTTCGAGGCGTCCGAGGTTGACGATCTCGAATTCCTTGCGGAACGGATTGCGGAATCCGCGCTTGGGCAGGCGGCGTTGCAG
>NZ_JBOGDD010000366.1:0-6577 GCF_050701675.1 Mycobacterium sp.
GCTCGCGGCGCTCAACACGGGTCATGACGGCGGCGCTGGCACGGTGCACGCCAACAGTCCGGCCGAAGTGCCTGCGCGACTCGAGGCGCTCGCAGCCGTTGGCGGACTGGGGCGTTCGGCGCTGCACAGCCAGCTGGCCGCCGCCGTCCGCGTCGTCCTGCACGTCGGAAGGGACCGCGCAGGGGTGCGCAGGCTCGAAGAGATCGCCGTCCTGCGCAGATGCGACGACGGAATGGTGGTCGCGTCGAGTGCTTGGCATGCCGATCGCGGATTCGACTGCGGCATGGCACCTTTGAACGAACTTCTGACGGCGCGAGGCCGGGCGTGATGGTAGCGGCAGTGGCGTTGGCGCTGGCCCTGATGGTCGCCCCGCGACACTCCAGTCACCGTTTAGGCGCGCAGCGACCGGCGAGGCGCGCACCGCGGCGGGCCTGGTTGCGCATCGCATCGGTCGCGGGTGCGCTGGTCCTCGCCCTGGTCGCCCCGCCTGCCGCCACCGTGGCGAGCGCCGTGGTCGTGGCCACGTTTGCGATGCGCCGCAGAGGTTCCAGGGGCAGGGCCCGTCGGGCCAGGGAGTCTGCGGCTCTGCAGGGTGCACTCAGTGTTCTGGTGGGGGAGTTGCGCGTCGGAGCGCACCCCGTCGTCGCGTTCGAGTCGGCCGCTGCCGAGGTCGACGGTGCGGTCGCGACCTCGTTGCGGGCGGTTGCAGCACGGGCTCGACTTGGCGCGGACGTCGCCGCTGGATTGCGTTCGGTAGCTGGACGATCGCCCCTTTCGGGGCACTGGGAACGGTTGTCGGTGTGCTGGCACTTGGCGCAGACGCAGGGGTTGGCGATCGTCGCGCTGGTGCGGGCGGCCCAACGAGACATCGTCGAGCGGGAACGCTTCGCCTCCACGGTCGCCGCTGGGATGGCGGGTGCGCGCGCCACCGCCGCGATTCTGGCCGGCCTACCGGTTCTGGGTGTCGCGTTGGGGCAGCTCATCGGCGCAGAGCCCGTGCGCTTCCTGCTCTCCGATGGCGCGGGCGGATGGCTGCTGATGATCGGCGTCACACTGGCCTGTGCCGGTCTCTGGTGGTCCGACCGAATCACCAGTCAGGTGATCGGATGAGTCTCGCCGCGATGCTCCTGGCCATCGCGGTGCTGGTCTCCGGCGGCCGGAACCGGCTGAGCAGACAGCTGGAAGTACCTGCCGTCACGCGTCTTCCGGCGGGTGACGCCGCCGATGATCCCCTTGCCGTTGCGTCGAGCCTCGACGTGTTCGCAGCCTGCCTGTCCTCCGGCATGGCGGTGGCAGGGGCGGCGAGGGCGACCGCCCCGTTCTCACCGCGGCCGTTGGCCGAGGTCCTTGACCGCGCCGCGGATCTGCTGACGCTTGGCGCCGATCCCGTGACGGCCTGGTCGAACGTCGGCTCGCCGGAGGACTCGCACGTGGAGGCGCTGTGCAGGCTGGCGCGGCGATCGGCGGTGTCGGGAACGGCTCTGGCACAGGCGGTCTCCGAGCTTGCCGACCAGTCGCGCTCGGACGCCGCCGACGCGGCGAGGGCCGCTGCCGAACGCGCGTCGGTTCTCATCGCAGGTCCACTCGGTGTGTGCTACCTGCCCGCCTTCGTCTGCCTGGGAATCGTCCCGGTGGTAGTCGGGCTGGCGGGTGACGTACTGCAGTCGGGGGTGTGGTGAGCAGGACATGACTGGCGGAGATGCCGCGAGTTCAGCAGAAGGGATGGGGATTGATGACGATGATGGGCAGCGTTCTTCGCGGATTTCACCGCATACAGGCTGGGATGATGATGCTCGCGGTGGACGAGTCCGGCATGTCGACCGTCGAGTACGCGATCGGCACGATTGCGGCGGCGGCGTTCGGCGCCATTCTGTACACGGTGGTCACGGGCGACTCGATCGTGAGTGCGCTGACCAACATCATCACCCGGGCGTTGAACACCAACGTGTGAGTGCGACTCGGGCGATTCGTTCGGCGGGCTGGAGCGCAGCGACTCGGGGGGTTGGTGGTGAGTCCGGTGGTGTCACGGTCGAGGCGGCCTTCGCGGTCGCCGCGCTGGCGGTGGTCCTGGTGTTGTGCGTGGGTGGGCTCGCCGCGGTCGGCATGCAGCTGCGGTGCGTCGACTCGGCGCGGGAGGCTGCGCGGTTGGCGGCCCGTGGCGACGAGGCCGCCGCCTTCGAGTCGGTGCGCAGGGGTGGACCCGCCGGGGCGGCGCTTTCGCTGCGCCACGACGGTGCCTTCGTCGTCGCGAGGGTCAGCTCGCGATCGGTCCTGCTACCGGGTCTCACCATCGCCGCGGAATCCGTTGCGTCGCTGGAGCCCGGCCTCTGAGCGGGGTTCGGCGAGCGTGATGGCGGCCGGGGTGATGACGGTGCTCCTCGTTCTCACCGTGGCGGGTGCCGTCGTCGGCTCGGCGGTGATCGCCAGGCACCGTGCGCAGGCGGCCGCCGACCTCGCCGCGCTGGCCGCGGCGGGCCGAGTTGCATCCGGTCGGGAGGCGGCGTGCGCGTCTGCGGGATCGCTCACCGCGGCGACGGGTGCCTCTGTGTCGTCGTGCACGGTTGCGGGTCTCGACGTCGTCGTGACGGTCGAGGTGCCGATCCGCCTGGGGCGGTGGGGAGTCCACGCGGTGCACGCCCAAGCCCGCGCCGGACCCGCAGACGGCTAGGAGCGCGCGGCCTTCTCGGCGCGGGCCTTGGCCCGGCGCGTCGTCTTGCGGGGTGACGCCGTCAGCTCGTCCTCGGTCGGGAGGCGCAGGGACAGCAGTCCGGCGAAGACGTCGTCGTCGATCTCGACCCGGTGGGCCGTGACGTGGATGGGCGTCCACCCGCCGTCGACTGCCCGTAGCCGCAACACTCGCGAAGCGGCGCCGGAATCGAACTCCGTTGCCATCGAGGCCATTTCGAGTTCATCGTCGGGGTGGATCATCGTGAGGCCGTCCTCGCGGGCGTGCCAGTCGTAGAACGGGCACGGATCGTCCAGCCACTTCAGCAGCTTCCACGTCTTCAGGTCGACCAGGGCACGATGGACACCGGGCCGAGCCAGTCCGTTGAGGATCCGTTGACCGAGATCGTTCAGCGGCAACGCGGAGTCGTCGTGAATGCTTCGCCAGTTCATGGCGCGGCAGATCAATCGATCGCGCCCGGTTTCGTCAGCCTCCTCGAGGACACGCGCGGCGAAGCCGACGGTGATGGGCTTGCCCGCGTGATCGATGACGTCCCAGGTGCTGCAGAAGGTTCGGCCGGCCTCCGGCTTGATCGCCACCGCAAGCACCTTCGCTTCGCTCGGATTGAGGTTGCGGGTGGGAAGGTCCTCGGCGAACGCGCGCCCCTGCGTCGACTCGACCGCGGGATCGAGGCCGCTGTTGAACAGCGACTCCGGGGTGTCCGTGGCGATCCCGTTCGTCAGATCCCACTTGAGTGGGCCAGGCACCGGCCGGTCCGGGGGCGCCTCGTCGAGTGGTCCGATCCAGACGTGGACGCCATGGATGCGCCCATCCGTCATCCGGACGACCTCGGTGCGAATCACGCGGTCGCTCTTGGGGGTGAGGCTGCTGAGCGGCTTACCCGCGTGCACGGTCTCGCCGATGGCCGTCTGAATCGCCATCAGGTTGGGGTTGCGCCGCAAGAACGCGCTGATCGGGACCAGATTCTTGGTCTGCTTCCCCTGTGCGACCACGGCCGGTTCGGCGCCGAGCGTCTCCACGAGGAGCCAGTCCGGGGTCATGGCGGCATCTTACCGTCGGGCGGCACGCCGACATCTCGGGAACCACGCGCCGAAATCGGTTGTCGTGATGCCACCTGACTTGCGCAGGCCCATGTCAAGAGGTAATTTCCGGGCTGTGCCCGGGTTGTCCGGGACTGAGAACGGATCGCGTTGTCCGGCCGTTCCTCGAGATCGTCTGCATGATCGGCGCGCCACTTCGGTGGTGTTCGCCGTTCGTCCGTGGAGGCGGCCGTCGAGGGGTGGTCGCCGTCACGGACGGACTCCTCAGCGGTGATTTGCCAGCTCGTCGAGCACCAGACGCAGCACCAGGACGGCCCCCGCCTTGTCGAGCGGATCATTGCCGTTGCCGCACTTGGGCGATTGCACGCACGACGGGCACCCCGCCGGGCACTCACACGACTCGATCGCCGCCGCCGTTGCGTCCCACCAGGTTGCGAGCTGACGGAAGCCTCGGTCGGAGAACCCGGCGCCGCCCGGGTAGCCGTCGTAGACGAAGATCGTCGGCGTTCCCGACTCGGGGCCCACCGCCATCGACACGCCACCGATGTCGCCGCGGTCGCAACTGGCCACCAGCGGAAGCAGCCCGATCGCCGCGTGCTCGGCCGCGTGCAATGAGCCGGGCACCCGTGTGTCGGCAATGCCGCTGCGCTGCAAGGCTTCCGGATCGATGGTGCACATGACTGCCATCGTGTCGAGGGTCTGGGTGGGCATCTCCAGGTCGACGAAGTCGATCACCTCGCCGTCGAGTCGCCGACGCAGGTAGCCGATCACCGTGTGGCTCACCGATACCGGCACCAGTCCCACGGTGACGGAACCGATGGTTCGTCGCTCGCCGGGACCCGTGACGGTGACGTCGGTGATCTCCCTGGCCGAGGTCGAGTAGCCCGGATCGTCGGCCCGCACGAAGGCGATGCCGTCCTCGAAGTCCAGCGAGTCGACGACGTAGCTCTCACCCTGGTGCAGGTACACCGCGCCGGGATGCACCGACGACGGAGCCTGCCCCGCGCCCGTGCTGCCGAGCATCCGGCCCGTTCCGGTCTCGAGGATCGCGATCTGCCCGCCGGAGGATCCGCGGATGTCGACGGCCGAGTGTGGATCCAGCCCTGGCGCGGGAAAGTAGCCCGCAGGCCGCCGCCTCAGCAGTCCGTCGTCGACGAGTGCGTCGGCGACGACCTCGGCGCCCCACGTTCGCACCTCGCTCGTGGTGAGGGGAAGTTCCGTCGCGGCGCAGAGCAACTGGGGGCCAAGGACGTAGGGGTTGGATGGATCGATGACGACGCGCTCGATCGGCCTGTCCAGCAGCGCGGCCGGATGGTGCACCAGGAAGGTGTCCAGCGGATCGTCCCTCGCGATGAGCACGATCAGGGCGCTCTGACCGCGTCGACCCGCGCGCCCGGCCTGCTGCCAGAACGACGTGACGGTGCCGGGGAAGCCGGCCAGCACGACGGCGTCCAGTCCCGCGATGTCGACGCCGAGTTCCAGTGCGTTCGTGGTGGCGAGCCCGCGCAGATCTCCCTCGGACAGGGCGTGTTCCAGCTCGCGGCGATCCTCGGCGAGATAGCCGGCGCGGTAGGAGGCGACCCGGTCGGCGATGTGCGGCGCGATGTCCTCGAGCCGGGCCCGCGCGGCGAGTGCGGTCAGCTCGGCACCTCGCCGGGAACGCACGAAAGTCAGGGTGCGTGCCCCCTCGGCCATCAGGTCGGCCATCACCCGCGCGGCCTCCGCGCCCGCCGATCGCCGCACCGGGGCGCCGTTCTCGCCGACGAGATCCCCCAGCAGGGCCGGCTCCCACAGGGCGATGGTGCGCCCGCCCTGCGGTGACCCGTCGTCGGTCACGGGGACGACAGTCTGGCCGATCAGTTCTGCGGCGGTCTCACCCGGGAGTGCCGTTGTGGCGCTGGCGAAGATGACGGTGGGAGTCCCCGAATACCGCTCGCACAGGCGCAGCAGCCGACGCAGCACCATCGCCACATTCGACCCGAAGATGCCACGGTAGTAATGACACTCGTCGACCACGATGTAGGTGAGGTTGCGCAGGAACACCGCCCACCGAGCGTGGTTGCGCAGCAACGACAGATGGATCATGTCGGGGTTGGAGAAGATCCACCGCGACCGCTCCCTGGCGAAGCGCCGCATCTCGGTGGTGGCGTCGCCGTCGTAGGCGCTCGGCGCGATGTCGCGCAGCGTCTCCGCCGCCGAGGTGAGCGCCTGCGCGGCGCGCAGCTGATCGTGGCCCAGCGCCTTGGTCGGCGCCAGATACAACGCTCTGGCCTGGCGGTTCTCCGACATCGCCGCCAGGATCGGCAGTTGATAGGCCAGCGACTTGCCCGACGCCGTGCCGGTCGACACCATCACGTGGCGACCCTGATGTGCCAACTCCGCGGCCGCCAACTGGTGTGACCACAATCCGGTGATCCCGCGCTCCGCGTACGCCGCGACCACCTCGTCGGGAGCCCACTGCGGCCACGGCCGGCCCTGGGCACGGCGCGCGGGCAGATCGGTGACGTGCCGCAGCGGATGTTCGTCGGGGGCAGTGCCTTCCAGCGCACGGGCCAGCAGTTCGCGCCCGAACAGAGATCCCGACTCTGCCACTGATCCGCTCACCTGCTTCCGTTCTCAAATTCCGGGGAGATTCCCGGGACGTGTCCCCAGGTGAATTGTTAACTACCGGATCGTGCCGACACTGTTGTAGGCGCTCTGAACATGATTGACTAATCGCGGTCGCAGCTTCTGTGTTCGTGTTCTCGCACTCGCAGGATCGTCGTTGCGATCGCGGTTCCTGCGAGGGTTGTAGGTCGGGTCAAGTTCCGGCGACTCCACGAAGGATTGGCGGTCGGAACGGGCCCGGTAC
>NZ_JBOGDD010000367.1:0-2492 GCF_050701675.1 Mycobacterium sp.
GTGCGGCACTCGCGCCCGAGGTGGCCTCGCTGGTGCACGACTATCCGCTGCGCGAGCTGATCACCCGCGGCGAGCAGTACGGCGTGTGGGTGGATCGCCCGTTGGCGAGGTTCAGTGCGTGGTATGAGATCTTCCCCCGGTCGACCGGTGGTTGGGACAGCGAGGGCAACCCCGTGCACGGCACCTTCGCGACGGCCAGCAAGGCGCTGCCCCGCATCGCGAAGATGGGCTTCGACATCGTCTATCTGCCGCCTATCCATCCGATCGGCAAGGTGCACCGCAAGGGCCGCAACAACAGCGTGACCGCTGCGCCGAAGGACGTCGGGTCGCCGTGGGCGATCGGTAGCAGCAAGGGTGGCCACGACGCGGTCCATCCGAAGCTCGGCACCATCGACGACTTCGACGACTTCGTCACCGCTGCGAGGGATCAGGGGCTCGAGGTGGCCCTGGACCTGGCGCTGCAGTGTGCACCCGACCATCCGTGGGCCAAGGACCATCCCGAGTGGTTCACGGTACTTCCCGACGGCACGATCGCCTACGCCGAGAATCCACCGAAGAAGTACCAGGACATCTATCCGGTCAACTTCGACAACGACCCGGTCGGCATCTACCAGGAGGTCCTTCGGGTCGTCCGGTTCTGGGTCTCGCACGGCGTCAAGGTGTTCCGGGTCGACAACCCGCACACCAAGCCACCGAACTTCTGGGCGTGGCTGATCGGCGAAGTCAAGAACGACGATCCCGACGTGCTGTTCCTGGCAGAGGCGTTCACCCGGCCGGCCCGGTTGTTCGGGTTGGCGAAACTCGGCTACACGCAGTCGTATTCGTACTTCACCTGGCGCACCGCCAAGTGGGAGCTCGTCGAGTTCGGCGAGTCGATGGCCGAGCACGCCGACTACTCGCGGCAAAACCTGTGGCCCAATACGCCCGACATCCTGCACGAGAGCCTGCAGCACGGTGGTCCGGGAATGTTCGCCATCCGCGCCGTGATGGCTGCAACGATGAGTTCCGCCTGGGGCGTCTATTCCGGGTACGAGCTCTTCGAAGGGCAGGCCGTCCGCGAGGGCAGCGAGGAGTACCTCGATTCGGAGAAGTACGAGTTGCGGCCACGCGACTTCGAGGCTGCCCTGACCGCAGGTCGATCGCTGGAGCCGTTCCTGAGTCGGCTCAACGAGATTCGAAGGCTGCACCCCGCGTTGAGTGAACTGCGCACCATCAAGTTCCACGCGATCGACAATGATGCGCTGCTGGCCTACAGCAAGTTCGATCCGGTCACCGGCGACTGTGTCCTGGTGGTGGTGAGCCTCAACGCGTTCGGTCCAGAGGAGTCCACCCTTTGGCTCGACATGGAAGCACTCGGAATGGCCGATTACGACCGATTCTGGGTGCGCGACGAGATCACCGGCGACGAATACCAATGGGGGCAGGCGAATTACGTGCGCATCGACCCCGTGAGGTCCGTCGCCCACATCCTGAACATGCCGCAAATATCACACGAGAAGCGGCTTGAACTGCTGCGGAGGGAATGAGTTTCACATGACCCGCACGAACGACGTCACTAGCAAGTACCTGCGACCCGATCAGGCGGACCTCAACCGCCTGTTCGCCGGTGAGCATCACGACCCGCACTCCGTCCTTGGCGCACACGAGTACGCCGATCACACCGTGATCCGCGTCCTTCGACCATGGGCCACTGAGGTGGTCGCGCTGATCGGCGACGAGCGTTTTTCGTTCAGCCACGTCGAGGGCGCCTTGTTCGCCGTCGCGGTGCCGTTCACCGGCCTCATCGACTACCGCCTCGAAATCAGTTACGAGGGCGGCTCGCACACCACGGCGGATCCGTACCGCTTCCTCCCCACGCTCGGCGAGATCGACCTTCACCTGTTCGCCGAGGGGCGCCACGAGCGACTGTGGGAGATCCTGGGCGCCCACCCCCGCAGCTTCAAGACAGCGGACGGCGTGGTCGACGGCGTGTCATTCGCGGTCTGGGCACCAAACGCCAAGGGCGTCAGCTTGATCGGCGAGTTCAACCACTGGGAAGGCAGTTCCGCGCCGTTGCGCGTACTCGGTTCATCCGGCGTGTGGGAGGTCTTCTGGCCCGGTTTCCCCGCCGACGGCCTCTACAAGTTCAAGGTGCACGGCGCGGACGGCTCGGTGACGGAGCGTGCCGACCCGATGGCATTCGCCGCAGAGGTGCCGCCGGCGCGGGCGTCACGGGTGAACTCGAGTGACTACACGTGGAACGACGGCGACTGGATGAGCGCCCGCGCATTGAAGAACCCCGTCTTCGAACCGATGAGCACCTACGAGGTGCACCTGCTGTCGTGGCGGCCAGGGCTGACGTACCGCGAGCTCGCTGACCAACTCACCGAATACGTGTCGGAGCAGGGTTTCACACACGTCGAACTGCTACCCGTGGCCGAGCACCCGTTCGGCGGGTCCTGGGGCTACCAGGTGACGTCGTACTACGCGCCGACGTCACGCCTGGGCTCACC
>NZ_JBOGDD010000368.1:0-7178 GCF_050701675.1 Mycobacterium sp.
GTTCCGGGAGTGGTCGCCGGGACGTGCGCGCGGATCTGCTCGGTGCTCAGGTAGCCGTAGGGTTCGGGCGCCATCTCGATGGTCTGGGGATCGTCGATGGTGCGGCGGACGATGTCGCCGTGCGCGAACTCGAACGCGCTGTGGTAGGTGTCGTGGCGGCGCACGTGCGCGTTGATCGCCTCGCTCATCGCGGCGACGTCGCAGACTCCAGGGATGTCCCAGGACGCGACGATCAGCCGCGGCATCGGGCGGCCCATCTCGTTGCCGTAGAACGCCGCCCGTAGATGCGTGGCCTGCTGAAAGCTGGGCGGCAACGGATTGTGCTGCGCGCGTGCCATGGCCGCCTTGGACGCGGGCGTGGCGGTCCAGGTGAACACCTCACCGCTGACCCGCTGCCACGATTGGAGGGAACCTCGTGTGACCATCTCGCTGACTCTCCTTCGTAGCGCAGGCTTCGTATTTATGGTTGTCGCAACGGTTTTCGCTAAACTCTGAGCATGAATTTAGGTCGCGTTCTGGCCGCCGTCGCGCAATGCGGCTCCCAACGTCTCGGGCAGCAGGAACGTGCTCACCAGGCTGACGATGACGAACGCGCACAGCATCACCCCGATCGCGCCCGCGCCCCACGTCGCCATCAACGGTGCCGAGATCAGCGGGGGCACCGCGCCGCCGGCCAGTCCGGCGATGTTCAGCGAGAGGCCCGCGCCGCTGTACCGATACCGGGTCGCGAAGATCTCCGGCACGAACGCACCCATCGGGCCGTATATCGAGCCGGCCACCGCGTAGGTGCCTGCGATCGCCACCGTGTACCAGCCGGCATTCCCGGTGTCCACCAGGGGGATCAGCACGAATGCCCACGGCAGGCCCGCTGCGAGCGCGACCATGATGACGCGGCGACGTCCGTACCTGTCGCACGCCAGCGCCGACAGCGCACAGAACACCAGCGCCGTAGCGCCGCCGAGGACGTTGACCAGCAGCACCAGGTCGGGCGAGAAGCCCACCCGGGTATGGGCATAACTGGTCAGGTATGCGCTCGCCGTGTAGCCGAAGGCGAAGAACCCGACCATGCTGCCCGCGGCGAGTAACACCTCTCGCCGCTGGTGGGTGAGCAGGGCTATGACAGGTGTCCTCGAGGTGACGCCGCTGGACTGCTGCTCGGCGAACACCGGAGTCTCCGCGACGTTCAGCCGGACGTACAGCGCGATCGCGATCAGCGCGATGCTGAACAGGAAAGGCAGCCGCCAAGCCCAGTCCAGGAAGGCTGAACTTGCTTCGCCGATGGTCGAGTTGACGCCCAGGAACACCAGGCTGCTCAGCATCAAGCCGCTACCAGCGCCCAGCGAGGTGAACATGCCGTAGCGCCCGCGAGCCGCCGCGGGGGCGTGTTCGGTGGCCAGCAGTGCTGCGCCCGCCCACTCGCCGCCGACGGCGAAGCCCTGCGCGAGGCGAAGCGCCAGTAGCAGCACCGGTGCCGCCACGCCGATGGTCGCTGTCCCTGGCACCAAGCCGACCGCCACGGTCGACAACCCCATCAGGATCAGCGTCGTGGTCAGGGTCGCCTTGCGGCCCAACCGATCACCGAAGTGACCGAAGAATGCCGCGCCCGCGGGTCGCGTCACGAAGGCCGCGGCCAGGGTGGCCATCGACGCGACGGTGGCCATCGTGGTGCCGAGGTGTGGAAAGAAGACCTTGGGGAACACCAGGGCCGCCGCGGTGCCGTAGATGTAGAAGTCGTAGTACTCGATCGCCGAGCCCACGTAGCTCGCGAGCGCGACACGTCTCATCGACGTGGGGCGGATGTCGTTGAGCGGCTTCGTCGATGACGTCATGGTTCCTCCGTTGCTGGTGCCTGGCTCTGGGATCAAGCTATGAGCGGCGCGGAGGCGGGTCACGGTTGCGCGCGCAACCCGCGAATTGCTTGATTCGCCGGTTTTGTGCATTCTGCTCAGGGATGGTCGTTCCTGGCTCCCCGCCGCTCAGCGCCGAGAGTGAATTCCACGACGTTCCTGGCGCGATTCCGTAGTGAAATTCACATTCGCGCAAGGGGGTGCGCCTGTGGATGACTGATGGCGAGGGTGGGGATTGCGTCGGATATCGCGCGGATGATGCGGCCATGTCCGTCATCCCGTGGCTCTTCATCGGCGCCGAGGCGCTGTCGCGCGCCGCAATCCCCGAACGCGCGATGCGCAGGTCCTTCGAGCAGCTGTACCCCGGGATATTCGTGCCGCGAGGCATCGACCCGTCGGCGCGGCAGCGTGCCGAAGCTGCCTGGCTGTGGTCCGGCCGACGCGGTGTCGTGGCGGGCCAGTCGGCAGCCGCAATGCTCGGCGCCAAGTGGATCGACGGCAGCCAGCCTGCCGAGTTGATCCATGACAATCGGAAGCCACCCGAGCGGCTCGTCGTCAGGACCGAGGGGCTCTGCGCGCACGGCGTTCGACATCGGTCGTCACGCCGGCCAGCGGATTCAGGCCGTGCAGCGCCTCGACGCGCTCGCCAACGCTACGGGTGTGAAGGTCACCGATGTCGAGGCCGTCGCCGCTGTACACCCAGGCGTGAGAGGTCTGAGGCGGCTTCTCGACATGGCCTACGACGACGTCGAGGTCGGGATCGAATACGACGGACCCCAGCACTGGGCCGACCCGGAAGTCCGACAGCGTGACATCGACAAGCAGTTCGAGCTGACGGCGCTGAGCTGGTTCATCATTCGGGTGAGCAGAGACCTGCTGAAGTTTCGACGGCCTACCTATGTCGCCCGGGTGGCCACCGCGCTTCGCGAGCGGGGGCTCACCTGGTGACGCTCGGGCGGGATGGCTCAGTCGGTGATGTGGCCCGCGGCGGCCTGCAGGTGCTTGATGGCGTCGGCGACGATCGCGTCGATCAGTTCGGCGCACGACGGCAGATCATCGAGGATGCCCGCAACCTGCCCAGAGGCCAGCACGCCCGCGTCGGTGTTGCCCTCGACCAGGCCTGCCTTCAACAGCATGGGCGTATTGGCGGCCATGACGATCTGAGACCACGTCAGTTCCTTGCCGTGGCGCATGGCGAGGCCGTCGGAGATCATCGACCGCCACGTCATGCCGGACATCTTCTTGAACTTCTGTGCGTTACCCAACGCCGCGGCGAAACCCCTTGCACGCGATCCGCTTTCCAATTTCTCGACCAGTCCGGTGCGCAGCACGCGGTGCGGCATGCCGTCGACACGCCTCGACACCACGGTCGCGTCGAAGGCGGACTCCAGATAACGCCGTTTGACCGAGTCGGGCACGGTCGAGTCGGACGTCAACAGGAACCGCGTGCCCATCGCGACACCGGCGGCGCCGTATGACAGCGCGGCCGCCAGACCCCGCCCGTCGAAGAAACCGCCCGCTGCCACCACTGGGATGTCCGTATCCTTCAAGGCGTCCAGAACCGACGGCAGGAGCAGCGTCGTCGCGACCGGGCCGGTGTGGCCGCCGCCCTCGCCGCCCTGCACGATCACCGCATCGGCGCCCCAACCGGCCACCTTCTTGGCGTGCTTGGCGGCACCGACCGAGGGGATGACCACCACGCCGGCCTTCTTCAGCTTGGCGATCAGGTCCGGCTTTGGAGCTAAAGCGAAGGAGGCGACGTTGACTCCTTCGCGGATCAGGAGGTCGATGCGTTCGTTCGCATCGCCGGCGTCGGCGCGGAGGTTGATGCCGAATGGCTTGTCGGTGGCGGCCTTTACCTTGGTGACCGCGGTCGCCAGCTCCTCGAGTGTCATGGTGGCCGACGCGAGGATGCCGAGGCCGCCTGCGTTGGCGGTCGCCGCCACCAGTCGCGCACCCGCCACCCATCCCATCCCGGTCTGGACGACGGGGTGTTCGACGCCGATCAGCTCGGTGAGCGGGGTCCGTAGCTTCACGTCCGCACTTCCTTGTCCCGCAGCGACTTTGGGTCGATGACCTCCTGGAGCAGCTTCTGCTCCTCTGCCGTGGGCAGCCGTGAGGTCTGTGCTGACTCGAGGTCGTGCACCTCGAAGGACGTGTTCTCCGCTACCTGGTCGGCCTCGACGCCGGGATGCAGCGACACGGCGCGCATCTGGTGCTCGGGCCCGTTGAAGTCGAAGACGCCGAAGTTGGTCACCACGCGGTACACGTTGAGGAATCGGAAGGCGGGGTTGTCGGGGTCCACCTTGTCCCAGCCGACACCGGACACGATGTCGACGGAGTCGCCGAAGACGCGCTTGGAGTGGTTGCCCACCCAGTAGCTGGTGGCGTGGTTGATGGCATTGCCGGGTGCGCCACGGACGCCGAACATCTGCCGCGTGGGGTGCTGGATCGGCCCGAACGCCGAGAGGTTCTGGTTGCCGTAGCGATCGATCTGGTTGGCACCCATCACCACGTGTCGCCTGCCCCAGGACAGGGTTTCGAAGACGCGGCCGAACGGCATCCAGCCCTCGATCGCGGCGGCCGCTCCGATGGCCGGGGTGTCGGCGATCAGCCGGGCCTCCCCGTCGGTCAGCACGATGTCCGGGGAGAAGGTCAGCCGGGCCAGTCTGGCGCCGACGGATACGATCGTGGTCATCGGGCTGACCATGATTTCGCCTGCGTCGCGGAACAATTCGGCGCACGCGACGGTGCATACCTCGGCACGGCTCGCGGAGATCACTTGGCTGCCTCCTTCTTCTGGGCGGCCTGCTGTTCGGCGAACTCGCGCACCGCGGCCTGGTAGTCGGCTTCGCTGCCCGACAGGTACGTGGCGACGAATTCCTGCCACGTCTCGTCCGAGCCCGCGGCCTCCGCGTAGTGCCGCTGGAACTTCTCGTCGCGGCGGTAGTCCGGCTCGTTGGTGGTGAAGTGTGCCCCGTTGGGTGCTTCGACGAGGGTGTCGACCATCATCCGGTTGACCAGAAGTGCCTGCGGCGGCACCGCCTTGATCAACTCCTCGGTCGACACGACGCGCTCGACGGAAAGGAAGCGCTTCTCGGCGGCCATCAGGTAGAGGTCGTCGAAGTACGGGTCGATGCCCGTGTAGGCCGCATTGCCCTGCGCGTCACCGAGATTCAGGTGCACGAACGCGGCGTCGAGCGTGAGCGCGGGCATCGCGACCAGCTCCTCGAACCCGCCGTTGGTCTCATACGGGGACTTCACGGTCTTGAGCTCGTCGCCCCAGAACGCGCGGACGTCACTGCCGAGTCCCGCGCGGATCGGCAGGAACGGCAGTCGCTGCGCGGCCGCCTGCAGGCCGCAACGCAGCATGCCCTCGTCCATCTCACGCGCCTCGATGGCGCCCGTGGTGCGGGCCCTGGCGAACCACGGGTCGTAGAACGGCGGCGAATCCAGTGACACGAAGCCGTAGTAGACGCGCTTGACCTTGCCCGCCGAGCACAGCAGCCCGACGTCGGGGCCGCCGTAGCTGACGATCGTCAGATCGGTGACGTCGGTGCGCAGCAGCGCCCGGATGAAGGCCAACGGCTTGCGCCGCGAGCCCCAACCGCCGATGCCGATGGTCATGCCGGATTCGATGGACGAGACGGCCTCGTCCAGAGTGGTCCGCTTGTCTGTCACTTCATCCCCTGTCGCTTCGCTCCGGCCCGCCGAATCATGCCTTCTCGGATCCCTTCTTGGTGCCCGCGAACGCGTCGCGGTGTTCGTCGGCGACGCCAGCCAGGTTGAGCTCGAACGTGAAACCCTGCTCCATGCGGTAACTGGCGTTGACCCTCTGCACGTCGATGAGGTTCAGCGCCTCCTTGGCCGCGCGGATCACACGGGTGTCCTTGACGGCGATGTCGCGAGCGACGCGCAGCGCGGACTCATCAAGATCGGCCCGTGGCACCACCTCGTGCACCGAGCCGAAGTGGTGCAGCGTCGCGGCGTCGACTGTCGCGGCGGTGAAGAACAGGCGGCGCATCAAGTGCTGCGGCACCAACCGCGACAGGTGGGTGGCTGCGCCGAGCGCACCGCGCTCGACCTCGGGCAGCCCGAACGTTGCGTCCTCGGAGGCGACGATGACGTCGGCGTTGCCGACGAGTCCGATACCACCGCCGACGCAGAAGCCGTTCACGGCCGCGACCACCGGCACCTCGCATTCGTACACCGCGCGGAACGCGTGAAAACAGCCCCGGTTGGCGTCGATGAGCGCGCCGAAGCCCTCCGTGTTCTGCATCTCCTTGATGTCGACCCCGGCGTTGAAGCCGCGGCCCTCGGCGCGCAGGACCACGACGTGAGTGGCGTGATCTCGGCCCGCGGCAGTGATCGCGTCGCCGAGTTCGAACCAGCCTCGCGACGGGATGGCATTGACCGGTGGGTAGTCGACGGTGACCGAGACGATGCCCGGTTCGACGGTCTTGGTGGTGATCGTCATCCGATACTCCTGGGGGGTGGCTACCTAAGCAAGCACTTGCTTGGTACGCTAGCACAGTGACCGATGGGGCTGACAGTGCTGACTTCCAAGCCGGGATGAACCTGCAACTGAGTGGCCGCGTCGTCCTGGTGACCGGCGGTGTGCGAGGGGTTGGCGCCGGCATCAGTGCGGTATTCGCCGGTCAGGGAGCGACGGTGGTGACGTGCGCGCGTCGTTCCGTCGAGGGCCTTCCGTATGAATTCCTGCCATGCGACGTCCGTGACGACGAATCTGTGAAGGCGTTGATCGACACCATCGTCGAGCGGCACGGTCGACTCGACGTCGTGGTCAACAACGCGGGCGGTTCGCCATACGTTCTGGCCGCCGATGCCTCGGCGAAGTTCAGCACCAAGATCATCGAACTCAATCTCCTCGGGCCGCTGTCGGTTTCGCAGCATGCCAACGAGCACATGCAGCACCAGGCCACCGGCGGTTCGATCATCAACGTCTCCAGTGTCAGCGGCCGCAGGCCCACGCCGGGCACGGCTGCCTACGGCGCGGCCAAGGCGGGCGTCGAAAGCCTCACCAGCACACTGGCGGTCGAATGGGCGCCGAAGGTGCGGGTGAACTCGCTCGTCGTCGGCATGGTCGAGACCGAGCAGTCCGAGCTCTTCTACGGAGACACCGAATCGATCGCCGCGATCTCGGCCAATGTCCCGCTCGGACGGCTGGCCAAACCCGCCGACGTCGGTTGGGCCGCCGCATTTCTGGCCAGTGATGCCGCGTCGTACATCAGCGGCGCCTCGCTGGAGGTGCACGGTGGCGGCGAGCCGCCGCACTACCTCGCCACGACCAGCGCAATCAAATAAACTCAG
>NZ_JBOGDD010000369.1:0-11932 GCF_050701675.1 Mycobacterium sp.
TACCCGCGCTCTGCGCTCCGATGGTGTCCCACGCATGCGCGGCAACCATCATGCACTCCGACACCGGTACGCCCATGTCGGATGCCACCCGGCGGTACAGATGGGTCGAGGGCTTGTAGACGCCCGCCGAGTCAACGGTGTACTGCTGCTCGAAGTACTGACTCAACCCCGCGTTGTCCAGGGGCGATGGGACGTTCGGCCGATGCGGGGAGTTGGTCAACGTGGCCAGGCGGTAACCGTCGGCCGCCAGCCGCTCCAAACCTGGCGCCGCGTCGGCATGTGCAGGCATGGTGCGCATGGCCTCGGCCAGCTTGCGCTGGTCGTCCTCGGTCGGTTCGACCCCGCGAATCTCCGCAACCATCTGCAGTATTGCCTGGCCAAGGCCAAAGAAGTCGACGTACAGGCCCGACAGGGTCAGGGTCATCGAATACGTCACCAACTCGCCGAACCAGGTACGCAACACTGCGGCGTCTCCGAAGATGCGCTCGAAGGTCGGGCCCAGGGACTCGATGTCGATGAGCGTTTCGTTGACGTCGAACACCAGCACGGACGGTGCCTCCTCGGCACGAACGCCGCGAAACGGGTTGGCCACATTCCAATTATGGGTCCGCGGGTCCGGTCGAGTTGTCGTTATGGAGAACCATTTCGTCAGAGGTGGTGGTCGTTCTTGCTGAATTGCGCGGCGCGCTCGGCGATGACGACGCACGGCCACAGCAATCTCTACGCCAAATCCCAGGAGCTTCCGGTGATTTGGGATCGCCTGCCAGCTACCGGACGGCCCGTCGTCAACAGGCCTGAACGTCCTTGCCCGCAGCGCTGGATCGCGCGGTCGCACCGTGCGTCAGGAGCATCTGCAGCGCGTCGTGCAATCTCGATTTGACGGCGCAGTCGCTTATCTCGAGATCAGCGGCCGCTTGGCCGGTCGTCCAACCCCAGTAGAAACACCGAAGCACGACGGCTCGTTCGTCGGGGGACAGTTGCGACATCGATCGCGCGATCCGCGTTCCATCCGAGTCGGCCCGCTCGGCTCGGCTGCATCGACCGTCTCGACGTCCCCTCCTGCGGAAGGCGGCGTTCACACTTCAACCGCGGTCATAGCCCCACGGTCCGCGCTCTAGGGTCGGGTGTCGTTACTGCTGCCAACCATCCCGCATACCTGCCAGCTGCAATAAACGGGCTCGACCCGGTCCTTCGAGGCACCGCGGCTGACCCCGCGGGGCCTCTGTTCGTGGTGATCGGTCGCGGCGGGTTGCTCGCCGTCGGCAACCAGTCGTCTCAGAAGTCGTCCAGCGGAGGTGCTGACGAGTAGCCGGGAGCCTGTGCACCCAACGCTGACGAGAAGGCCTCGGGATGAAGCCCGAGTCGCCGGATGATCTCGGCGGAGATCTCCGCGGGCCGCGCGGCGACGCTGATGGTGAGGACGCGCTCGTCGGCGGCGGCGGGTTCCAGGCAGTCGAGCTGGGATTCCAGCAGCGCTGGGGGCATGTAGTGATTGATTCTCGCTGACAACCGGTTTCGGATCTCGTCTTGAGAGCCGGTGAGGTGGATGAACTCCACATGGGGTCCGCGGAGCCGGTCTCGGTATTCGCGTTTCAGTGCCGAACAGGTGATGACGCCGGGGATGCCTGCGAATTCGTGCTCACGAATCCACGAAGCGACGGCATCCAACCAGGGCCTGCGGTCGGCGTCGGTCAGCGGTTGCCCGGACGCCATCTTGTCGACGTTCTGCGCCGTGTGTAGGTCGTCGCCTTCCTGGAAGTCCCAGCCCAGTTGGCCGGCGAGCAGACGGGCGACAGTGGACTTTCCGCAGCCGGCGACACCCATCAGCACCAACACGGGCTGTTGAGCCGAGGGCTCGGGCATGGCAGTTCCTTTCAGATCCGAAAGAAGGTGCTAGACAACGGCAGTCATGCCACCGTCGACGAACAGCACTTGACCGTTCATATACGAGGAGGCGGGGGAGGCGAGGAAGATGGCGGGCCCCACGAGGTCGTCGACGGTGCCCCACCGGCCAGCGGGGGTGCGCCCGAGTATCCAGGTGTTGAACGCCGCGTCGTCGACGAGTGCCTGCGTCATCTCGGTGTGGATGTATCCCGGTGCCAGGCCGTTGATCTGCAGTCCGCCCGCGGCCCACTCGGCCGTCATGGCGCGAGTGAGGTTGCGCAAACCGCCTTTCGCGGCGGTGTAGGCGGCGATCGACGGCCGCGCCAGATCGGTCTGCACCGAGCAGATGTTGATGATCTTGCCGGATCCTCGGCGCAGTTGGTGCCGCGCGACCTCGCGACCGACCAGAAATGCGCTGGTGAGGTCGACGTTCAGCACGCGGTTCCAGTTGTCCAGGCTCACGTCGAGCAATGGCTCGCGATGCTGCATCCCGGCGTTGTTCACCAATACCTCGATCGGCCCGATACGCCTTTCGATATCCGTTATGGCGGAGCGGACCTGTTCGGGGTCGGTCACGTCGAACCGGGCAGCGTGCGCCATGTCGGGGCCGAACCGCTCGCTCAGCATGTCGCGGGTCCGCTCGAGTCGGGTCTCGTCCATCCCGTTGAGGACGACCCTGGCGCCGGCCCCGGCGAGCCCCGCTGCAATGGCCAGCCCGATACCCCTACTCGACCCGGTGACGACGGCCAACCGGCCGGTCAGGTGGAACAGACGGGCACTGACGGTCAGATCGGGTGGTGTCATCGTGCGCGCACCGGGTTGGACAGCGTGCCGATACCGCCGAGCGTGATCGCGCCGTGGTCGCCGGGCTTGACCGGGGTGAAAGTGCCGGGGGCGCCGGACAGTACGACGTCGCCAGGGCCGAGGCTGAGGTAGGAGGTCAGGTAGACCAGCTGCTCGGTGATGCTCCAGGCGAGGTCCGCTGTGCTGGCGCTCGCCTGCTCCTCGCCGTTCACGTGGACGGTGATCGGCACGACCGAGGCGTCGAGGTCGGTCTCGATCCATGGGCCGATCGGAGTGAAGCCGTCGCCGTTCTTGGACTGCGTCATCTTCTCGTCGAACGCCACCTGGTCGACCGCCGTCACGTCGTTGCCGATGGTAAAGCCCAGGATGGCCCCCGGCACCTGCTCGGGCGTGAGGTTGCGGCAACGGTGCCGGATGACGACGGCCAACTCGCCTTCGATGTTCACCTGGCCCAGCCGTTCGTCGACCAGGATGTCGTCATCGGGACCGATGACGGTCCGCGGTGACTTCAGGAAAGCCTGCCGCGGCAGCTCGCGGTCACCGGGCCCGTTGTGCGCCATCCCGAGAACGACCAGCGGCTCGACCGGCGCGAGGAGCCGCGCCGTCCCGACCGGATACTCGCTGCCGGTGAACCGTGGCGGTGTGGCGAATGGGTCGACGATCTCCAACCACCGGTCGGAGTCCTGTACGACGTGATGCTGGCCGGTTCGGGTGGCGATGCGGGCAATGCGCATGGGGGACTTGCCTTCTCGGGTGGGTTGTGGAGTTCAGGCGGGGACGGGCCGGCTGGCGTCGGTGGTGCGGTAGGAGTGGTCGAGCGGCCCTGGCCTGGCGGCGATGTCGGCTTCGGTGTCGTTCGCCGCGTCGGTGAGCAGGGTGAGGTCGCGGGCACGTGTCTCCGGCGTGTGGAACGTTGCGTACAGCGTGATCAGCGTGAGGACGATGACGTACACCGCGAGCGGAATCCAGGAGTTGTTGAACCAGCCGAGCAACAGTGCGCCGACGAAGGGGGCGATGCCGCCGGCGATGATGGCGCTGAATTCGCGGCAGACGGCGACTCCGATGTAGCGGTGCTGGGAGCCGAACAGTTCGGGCAGAGCGGCGCACTGGGCTCCCAGCATCACGTTGACGCCTACGCCGTAGGAGATCGCGATGACGATGACGGTGACGACGGGATTGCCCAGCGACAGCAGCGGCCAGGCCACCGGGGCGAGTGCGAGCTGGATGACGGCACCCACCCGGTACACCTTCATCCGGCCGTACTTGTCCGACAGTGCGCCGGCGAACGGGATCGTGATGAACCCGATGGCGGCGCCGATCACCACCGCCAGCGGTCCGATGGACTTCTGCACACCCAGGGTGCTCACGTACGTGATCGTCAGCGTTTGGTAGATGTAGGAGCCGCCATTCTCGGCCATCCGCAGGCCGATGCCGCGCAACACGGTCGAGCGGGACGTCTGCATGAGCTCACGGAACGGCTTCTGGCTGACCTGATCCTGCTTCTCGAGCTTGACGAACGTGGGGCTCTCCTTGAGTCGGAGGCGGATCATGACAGCCACCGCGATCAGGAAGATCGATGCGAGGAACGGGACCCGCCAGACCCAGCCCAGGAGTGCATCCTCGGGTACCTGCCCGAGGCCGACGAACACCGCCGATGCCATCAGCGTGCCGAGCATGATGCCGACGAAGGGCAGCGCCGAGTAGAAGCCGCGCCGCCGCACCGGTGAGTATTCGGCCATCAGGGTCGTGGCCCCGGCTTGCTCGGCGCCGGCCCCGAATCCTTGGGCGATGCGCAGGATCACCAGCAGAATCGGCGCAAGGACCCCGACGTGTTCGGCGGTGGGCAGAACACCGATCAGCGTGCTGCTTCCGCCCATCAGGGCGATCGTGAGCATCAGCACCCACTTGCGGCCCAGCCTGTCGCCGAGGGTGCCGAAGAAGAGGCCACCGAGGGGCCGGGCGAGGAAGCCGATCGCCAGCGTGGCGAGGCTGGCAACGGTGCCTGCCGAGGCGCCGAGTGCCGGGAAGAAGATCTTGCCGAAGATCAGTGCCGAGGCCAACGAGTACAACGCGAAGTCGTAGTACTCCAGGGCGCTGCCGACCGAGGCGGCCAAGGTGGCTCGCTTCAGGTTGCGTGCGTAGTCGGGATCGTCGCTGCCGCGATGGGCGTCGGACGACGATGGGTGCTGCTCAGCCATGTCCGCTCTCCGATGTTTGATCCCGCTGGTGATTCATGTGATGGGACGAGTCCCGATGTGATCTTCACCATACGACAATGCTGAACTGAGTTCAATAGAGCGAACAAAATCCGAAAAATTCGCCAGAGTGAAGATTCGTACATAGGTGGAATGGACACTGTTCAACTGGTTGAACACAGGATATGATCGACGCCACTACCAGAGAGAGGGCACCACCGTGGCTTTCAACCCGACACCCCAGCGACCACGTCCCGAGCGATTGCGGGTGGTGGCCTCTACCCCAATCAGTGAAGAACTGATCGACCGCGTCGTGCGGGCGGAGCCGCGCATCGACTTCGTCCGGGATCAGTCGCTGCTGGCACCGCAACGCTTTGCCGGCGACCACGCCGGGGATCCGTCCTTCCGTCGTGCCGCCGATGAGCAGCAGGCCTTCGACAAACTGGTCGACTCGGCGCAGGCGCTCTACGGCGTGCCCGACGAGCAGCCCGCCGCGCTGCGGCGCACGGTGCGTAACAACCCGGGCCTGCTGTGGGTGCACACCATGCCCGCCGGTGGCGGCAGCCAGGTCAAGGCGGCACAGCTCACGGAGGACGAGCTCGCTCGAATCAGCTTCAGCACCTCGGCCGGGGTGCACGCCGAACCACTGGCCGAGTACGCGCTCTTCGGTCTGCTCGCCGGGGCCAAGACGCTGCCGCGGCTACTTCAGCAGCAACGCGACATCCGCTGGACTGACCGTTGGGAGATGGGGTTGTTGAGCCAACAGCGCATCCTGCTCGTCGGGTTGGGCGGTATCGGCCGGGTCGTGGCGGCCAAGCTCGCCGCATTGGGTGTCACGGTGGTGGGCACCAGTCGATCGGGCACCCCCGTCGCCGGGGTGGACGAGCTCGTGCACCCCGACGATCTCGCCCACGCCGCGCGCGATGTCGACGGGATCGTGGTCAGCCTGCCCGGCACGGCGGCCACCGAAGGTCTGGTGGATGCGAAGGTCCTGCGCGCGGCGAGGCCGGGCTTCACTCTGGTCAGTGTGGGGCGCGGCACGGTCATCGACGAACCGGCCCTGATCGACGCACTGCGCGACGGGCATGTGGGATTCGCAGCGCTCGATGTGTTCGCGTCCGAACCGCTGGCGCCCGACAACCCGTTGTGGACTGATCCCAGGGTTCTGGTCAGTCCGCACACCGCGGCCCTCAATTCGGCGGAGGATCGGCTCATCGCCGAGTTGTTCGCCGACAACGCCACCCGGTTTCTCGACGGGCTTCCGCTGCGCAACCTCGTTGATACCGTCGAGTTCTACTGAGCACAGTGCTGCGCTACCGCAACGATGAGTCCGACATATATCTCAACCCGAGGAGAAGCCATGGCAGACGAGGCTGAGCGCGGCGCAGGCAATTCGCCGGCGGTGACACGCTCGATCCGCATCCTCGACCTCCTCGCGGAGGCCCGCGGAGTGCCACGGACGCTCACCGAGATCGCCCGTGAATTGGGCCTGGCAAAGTCGTCGGTGTCGAATCTGTGCACCGCGCTCGAGGAGGGCGGGCTGGTTCGGCGCAGCAGCGCCGGGTATCTGCTCGGACGGCGCACCGTCGAGTTGGGTAGCGCGTTTCTGGCCGGCTTCAACCAGCTTCGCGAGTTCTACCGCGTCTGCGAGGAGTCCGAGGTGTTACGGCACCAGCTGGTTCAGATCGCGTTGCTCGACGGCGCACAGGTGCTGTATCTGGCGGTGTTCGAGGGCCGTCAGCGTTTTCCCATGTCGGCCAGCGTGGGGGACCGCTACCCCGCATCGGTCACCGCGGTCGGTACCGCGTTGCTGTCCGAGTTGACACCGACCCAGATCGCCGAACTCTATTGGGACACCAGCAATCTCGTCGGATTCACGAAGAAGTCCACCTCCACACTGGCCGAGCTGCAAGAGAAGCTGGAACGCACCCGCGAGCGCGGGTACGCCGTCGACGACGGGGAGGTCCACCCGACCGTCCTCGGCCTAGCGATCCCCATCCCCGGTGGCTCCGGAGAACCGTCGTTCGGTATCGGCGTTTCCATCGTCCACCCCACCGGTTCCGCCGATGAGCGCACCACCATCCTGGCCGCCTTGCGCAGCGCCGCGGCCAGCCTCACCCGACCACGACTGCTCACCGCCTGACGGGCGCCGGGTCGACATCGCGGTGGGAGGTTGCCCGACGCCAGTCCGTCAGAGGGTGTCGGCAGAGGCGGGGTAGGCGTGAATCAGTGCGGTGGACAGCTTCGGGACGGCATGGGTGAGAGTGTGTTCGGCCTCGTGCGCGATCCGGTGCGCTGCGGCAAGGCTCATCGAGGGATCGATGTCCAGTTCGGCATCGGCGTGCAGGTGGTGCCCGATCCAGCGCATCTTGACGCTGCGCACCTCGGTGACGCCGGGTTCGGCGGCCAGCGCAGCTTCGGCGGTTTCGATGAGTCGGGGGTCGACGCCGTCCATGAGGCGGCGGAAGACGTCCCGTACGGCGGTGCGCAGGACCGCGAGGATGGCGACGGTGATCAGCAGGCCGACGATGGGGTCGGCCAGGGGGAAGCCAAGGGCGACGCCGCAGGCGCCGAGGAGCACGGCCAGCGAGGTGAATCCGTCGGTGCGGGCGTGTAATCCGTCGGCGACGAGCGCCGCCGAGCCGATGCGACGGCCGACGCGGATGCGGTAGACGGCGACGAGTTCGTTGCCGATGAAGCCGACCAGACCGGCGGCGGCGACCCAGCTGACGTGCTCGATCGGTACGGGGTTGACCAGGCGGCGGATCGATTCGATCCCGGCGACGACGGCCGACAGGGTGATCATCGCGACCACGAACAATCCCGCGAGGTCTTCGGCGCGACCGAAACCGTAGGTGTAACGGCGCGTGGCGGCCTTGGTCCCGAGCGCGAACGCGATCCACAGGGGAATGGCGGTCAGCGCGTCGGAGAAGTTGTGGATGGTGTCGGCCAACAGCGCGACCGACCCCGAGACCGTCACGATCACCAACTGGGCGATCGACGTGGCGCCGAGAACGAGCAGGCTGATCTTCACCGCCCGGATGCCCGCGGCGCTCGATTCCAACGCTCCGTCGATGCTGTCGGAGGCGTCATGGCCATGTGGCGCAAACACTTCCCGAAGCGCGGCCCCGATCCTGCCACCGCGTTCGCCGTGGTGGTGTTCGTGGCCGTGGTGGTGTTCGTGGTCCGTGGTGTCTGGGTGAGCGTCGTGAGTCATGCCCCACCTGTCCGTTTCGACCGGGCGACCGTGCCCGAATGCAGGGTCGCCAGTTCGGCGGCGTCGCGGTGATGGCCGGGTACGCCCGGTCCGGCGTGTTCGGCGTTGAAGACGGCATCGGTGACCAGTTGGCCGATGTGGTCGTTGTCGAGGCTGTAGAAGATCGTGGTGCCCTCGCGTCGGGTCCGCACGAGTCGCGCCATCCGCAGCTTCGCCAGGTGCTGCGAAACCGACGGAGCGGGTTTTCCGATATGAGTGGCGAGGTCGTTGACGGACATCTCTCGACTCACCAGCGCCCACAACACCTGAATGCGGGTGGCATCGGCCAGCATTCGGAACACCTCGACCACCAGGTCCACTTGCTCGTCGGGAAGTCGACGACTACAAGCATCCATACCTGCATTCATACGCAAATAGTAGGTCAAGTGGAGCGGTCGCGGCTAGTCCACTCAGCCCCTCGTCGTGTTCGAGCTGAATCGCATTCAGGGATTCAAGTCGGTGCCGGGTCCCGCCACCAGGTTCGGTGGCTGGTCACCTCGGCCGTACGCCTCGATCTGGTGGAGCGCGACGGTCCACGCCCGCTCCCAGGCTCCGTCGGTGCTCCCGGCCACGTGCGGCGTCAGCAGAAGGCCTGGCGCGGACCACAGCGGATGTCCAAGCGGTAGCGGTTCCGGCTCGGTGACGTCCAGCGCGGCACGGAGCCGACCGGAATTCAGCTCCGCCAGGAGCGCGTCGGTGTCGACTGAAGCTCCCCGGCCCGCGTTCACGACGACCGTGCCATCGCGTAGCCGCGCAAGGAATTCGGCGTCGACGATGTGTCGGGTCGCTTCGCTCGCGGGCAGCATGACGACCACCGCGTCGGCCAGTCGCAACGGCCCATCGACGTCTGCCAGCGCGTGGACTCCCGGCCTGGTCCGTCGTCCGACCAGCGTGACTTCGGTCTCGAACGGCGCGAGTCGGGAGGCGAGGTTGACCGCCAGATCGCCGGCACCCAGGATCACGATCCGCTTGCCGATGAGGGTCTCGGTGTTCTTGGGCCGCCAGACGCCGTCGGACTGATGCTTGCCGAACGTCACGAGGTCCCGGTAGATGGCAAGCAGCGCGGCCACCACCCACTCGGCCGACGAGCCGCCGTGCGCGCCCCGCCCGTTGGACAGCATCACCCCGGCGGGGAGCAGCGGCAGCCACTGCTCGAAGCCTGCGTTGAGGGTCTGGACGAGACGGAGGTCGGGCAGCTCAGTGAATCTGGCCCCGATCGCAGGCGCGTTGCGGTAGCCGACGACCACCACGGTCGCGTCCCGGTGCCCGGCTGGAAAGGGCTCGCCTGGCCGGTAGGGAATCGCCTCGATGCTAGGCGGTGTGGCGAACGCCTCGAGGCCGAGGTCATCCGGCACCAGGACTTTCAACCGTGGCACGTCATCCGCTCTCACCAGTGACCGCGACGGACCACCTCGGGGAAGGGGCGCCGATTGGGCTTCACGATCGGCTTGAGCGGACGATCGGCGGGATATCCAACACCGAGAAGGTACGAGACGAGGTGATCGTCGGGGACTCCGAGGATGGCGCGGGCCTTGGCCTGATCGCCCACCGACGAGTGGCCCGTGCCGATGCCGAGATCGGTGGCGGCGATCGTCATCGCCGTCGTCGCCTGCCCCAGGTCGTATTGATCGATCAGTTTGGTCCGTTCGTCGGCGGGTTCGGGGACGATCAGGGCGATCGCCGCGGCGGCCGATGCGATGTGGCGGGCGCCCTGCCACACCGTGGAGAGCTCCTGGAGCTGATCTCGGTCGGTCACGATGACGAAGTCCCAGTGCTGGCGGTTCGATGCCGACGGCGCTCGCCACCCAGCCTCCGCGATGCGGTCGAGGTCGCCCTCGGGAATGGGGTCCGGCAGGTAGTCCCGTACATTGCGGCGGGCACGAATCGCGTCCCAGGCTTCCATCTCATCCTCCGTCGTCGTGAATCGTCAGCCAGTGCAGGGGGGTGCACTGCCGTTCAGATCATGTACTCCAGCTGAAGCTGGCTCTCCTTCTCTTCGGTATGCGCGGTGCCGAGCAGTGTCTCGGCGACGTGCCTCGCCTGCACCCGCAACTCCGGCACGGCGATGGTCTCCCAATAGGTACCTCGCAGGATGGGACCCAGGGCGAGCAGCCACGGCGACCGGTCGCCTGCGCTGGTGAACACGGTGTGATCGGAATCCAGGTGGATGCCCATGTCGGTGGCGTCGGGGGCGATCGCGCCCCGGCGGAGCAAGTTCTGCAGAAGCACCGATTTCGAAGCGGTGAATTTCGTGGAGGGTCCGGTCGCATTGATCACCAGATCACCCGTCAGTGAACCGCCCTCCTCCAACTCGACGTTGATTCGGTCCTGCGCCGCCACCAGTCTCACGATCGATCCGGCGTGAACCCGCAGCTGCCCGGTGAGTTGTGAACTGGCGATCTGGGAATGGAGATCTGGTGCGATGCGATGGCGGAACACATTCCAACGGGCTGCGTGTTGCCTTGCGAAGGTCAGCCGCTCCTCGCGGCTGAAGGAGCTCCAGATGTGTTGCGTGTGCGGGCGCAACTTGTCCACGATGATCGCGGGGTTGGCGTTGCGCTCGTGCAGGATCAAGCAGTGCTCTTCGATCAGCGCCAGCAGTTCGTCGAGTCCCAGGGCCGTGAGGTCGACGGCTGCCGGGGGGAAGTCCGGATACTCGATGCCACGAAAGTGCGCATGGGGAAACCACCCATGGCGGGAGACCGCATGAATGGTGCCAAGCCACCCCAGGGCCCGCAGCGTGATGATGGCATCGACCGCCGTCAACCCCGTGCCGAGAATGACGATGCTTCCATCGTGTGGCGGTAAGCGTTGTTCCCATGCTTGCCAGGGGTTTCCGATCCAGGCGGGGTGACCCTGGAGCGCTTCGGCTCCCGGCAGCGCGGCGGGCGGTTCGTTGCCGGTGGCCAGGACAACGCGGTCGGCCTCGATGGCCGATCCATCTGCCAGGCGTACCAGACACTCGGTCCCGCGCGGCTCGACGTCGATCACGTCGCCGAGGACGAACTCCGACGAGGCGGGTGTCACCTCACCCGGGCTCTGCAAGTGGTGCTGCACGATGGAGCGCAGATAGTCACCGTAGATCTGTCGAGGGACGAAGCTTTCGCGCAACTCGATCTCGGGAGTCGATTCGAACTCCGAGCGGGTTCGCAACCACTGCAAGAAGTGATCGGGTTCATGCGGAAACGCGGACATGTTCCGTGCCGCGACGTTGAGCAGATACTCGGGCCGCCTCAGTGCGTACGCAACCCCGCGTCCAACCCGACCCCTGTCGTTGATCACGGTGATGCGTAGTGGTCGCTCGCTGAGGCGGGCGATGTTCACCGCGCTCATCGAACCGCTGAAACCGCCTCCGACGACGACGATGCGCGGCGGGCGCTCTGACGGTGGATCCGCGGGCCCCCCTGTCGGCGTCACGTGATGAGCCGCTGGTCGGAACGGCACCGGAACACGACGTCCCCTTTCGCCATCGCCCATTTGGGTACGACTCGGGGTCGTTCCCTCGGGGCGGATTCAATCGTGTCCCGTCACCATCAACCCTCGGGCATGCGTGCGCAACCTGGCCCAATTTTAATCTGCCGGGATTTTATGAGTCCGCTCGATCCGTCGATTCGTGCTCCGTTCGTCTGGCGTTTCCGTCTGCGGCGTCCTATGCTCATTGCACAGCAACTCGTCATTTTGCAATGCACAACGGAGACGCCCATGCGGAACAACTCGTCGTCGCTACGGCGGGCGCTGACGATCCTCGACGTGGTCTTTTGCAACTTCACCCGAACGCTCGAACGGGCCAAGG
>NZ_JBOGDD010000370.1:0-2478 GCF_050701675.1 Mycobacterium sp.
TCAGTAGTCCACTCGAGGCGCGAACGGCCTTGAGGTAGTTCACCTTGATCTCTACCGACGTGTAGCCCTTGCCCTGGGGAAGCGTGCTGTGCAGGGCACAGCCCACGACGGAGTCGAGCAGCGTGCACACCAGCCCACCGTGAACCATTCCGATCGGGTTGTACGCGGATTCGTCGGGCTGGCAGGTGAACACCACGCGCCCGGGATCTGCAGAGACCATCGTGAACTCCATCAGCCCGGAGATCGGCGGTGGCGGCAGCGTGCCGTCGATCATGGCGTGCAGATAGTCGATCCCCGGCATGGACAGGCCGGTGGCCGTGGTCGGCGCCGGGTCGTGCCACGACACGATCTTCGAGCGGTGTTCGCCCCACCCCGTGCCGTCGGTGTCGGTGAGTTCGGTGGTCACGGAGTCTCCCGGTGTCTGTCGAAGTTGCGGTAGCGGGCTGGACGTAGGGGGTCGTCGACGGCCACGGCATGGGTTGCGCCCCACGCCAGCAGGGCATCGAGGACGGGAAGTAGGGCGCGGCCCGATTCGGTCAGCCCGTATTCGTCGCGCCGCGGCCGGTCCTGATACGGCGTGCGGGCGATGACGCCTGCCGTCTCGAGGGTCCGCAGGCGGGCGGCGATCCGGTCGCGGGGTGCGCCGGTACCCGCCACGATGTCGCCGAATCGATTTGCGCCCAAGGCAATCTCGCGCACCACCAGAAGTGCCCACTTTTCGCCGACGACCTCCATCGCCGCGGCGATCGGGCAGGGCCGACCCGGCAGCGCGGCAAGCGGAACGATGGACATCCTGCTAGCCTGCCAGGAGTGAGTTTGAATATCAAACTAAAGCCGGTATCGCTGCTGCCGGTCGCGGCGGGCACGGCGCTCGTCCTGGTCACCTACGTGACCCCGATGGCGACTCTCGCGACCACGGCGGCGGGCCTTCGGGCCGGAGCCGGAACTCAGGCGTGGCTGCTCAGCTCGATGTCCGTCGGCCTGGCGGCCGGTCTGTTGACGGCGGGCGTCGTCGGGGACAACGTGGGGCGGCGGCGCGTCTACGTCGCCGGGCTGGTGGCGCTCGCCCTTGGTGCCCTCGGTTGCTTCGTCGCACGGGAACCCGTCGGGTTCGTCATCGGGCGTGTCGTCGAGGGGTTGGGGGGCGCGGCGGTGCTGGCCTGCGGACTTGCGATCCTCGCCAACGACTTTCCCGAGGCCCGGCGCCGCACCCACGCGACGGCGGTGTGGGGGACCAGCGTCGGGGTCGGCATCTCCGTCGGCGCACTGTTGTCGGCGGTACTCGGGGCGGCGCGGTGGCGGGAGTCATATCTGGCGGTCGGAGTGATCGCACTGGTTCTCCTGTGGCCCAGCATCTCCCGCATCGGTAATTCACGGGCGGCGAATAGGCGTCGCCTCGATATGGCGGGTCTGGGACTGTTCGCGGCGGCGATGATCCTGTTGGTGTGCGCGCTGACTCTCGGGCGTGGCGGCATTCGGGTCATGCCCGTGGTCCTCGGTTCCGCCGGAGTGGTGGCTCTGCTCGCCTTCGCCGTCACCGAGTCGCGCGTCCGGGATCCCCTCATCGAACCGAAGCTGCTTCGGCACAATCGGTTCCGTGCCGCGACCGTCGGATCACTCGCCGTCGGTTCCGGCGTCACCGCCACCGTGTCGTTCGTCCCGACGCTGGCCCAAGTCGGACTCGGGTCCGGGCTCTGGACCGCGAGTCTTCTGGTCGTCGCGTGGTCCGGCACCAGCGTGGCGACGGCGTACCTCTCGCGCCACGTCCGACATCCGCTGCAGGGGCCAACGCCGATCGCCACGAGCCTGGTGATCGTGGCGGTCGGCCAGGCGCTCGGCTACGGATTGAATTCCGAGTCGAGCCCGTGGCGATTGGTGCCATCGCTGGTGGTGGCTGGCGTGGCCACGGGTCTGCTCAACGCGCTGCTCGGCCGCGAGGCCGTCGCCAGCGTCGAGGCCGATCGTGCGGCCATGGGCAGCGGCGCCAACAACACGGCGCGGTATTTCGGTGCGGCGGTCGGCATCACGTTGTTCGTCGTCATCGCGACGCACGTCGCAGGCGATCTCGCTGCCGGTTGGAACGTCGCGATCCTGGTCTCGGCCGCGATCTCGCTGATCGGCGCCGCTGGCGTCGCGCTCGCGGGGAAATCGCCTCGGCTCCCTGCCGTGTCGGCGCCCACCGCCGTCGAGTCGTAGAACGCCGGAGCTGATCATCGCGACGGAGTGGCCGGGGCAACTGCACGCGGGCTGGCGCCGCTGTGCTACGCAGGGGTCATGACGGCCTTCGACGATCTCGACGACTTCCTCGCGCTGCCTCGGGTGTCCGGCCTGGCCGTGTCGCCCGACGGATTGCGCGTCGTCACCACCATCAGCGAGCTCAACGAGAAGCGCACCGAGTTCGTCACCTCGGTGTGGGAGCTCGACGCTGCAGGTGAGCGAGCGGCGCGACGCCTCACCCGTGGGGCCAAGGGGGAGGCG
>NZ_JBOGDD010000371.1:0-14917 GCF_050701675.1 Mycobacterium sp.
GGTCGAACGTGCCGCGGGGCAGTAGCTCGTCGAGCCGCTCGTTGGCCAGCTGCCGAATCCGGTCCGCCAGCGCGGTGACCGACCTCGGCCGGAACTGACCCGAGGTGCAGCGGCGGACCGAGTCGTAGACCGGCGCGTCGAAGTTGGCGTGGAACGGCAACGGATGCAATGGCGGATCCGGCACCGGCCCGTCGTTGCGCGCCGCCAGCACCGCCGCGGCGGGAAGCGTCCCCTCCGACGCCACGAAGGTTCCGTCGTTGATGGCCAACACATCCCAGATGTCGGAGAACCGCGACAGCGCGTAGGTATCCCACTTGGGCAGGTAGTACACCGGGTGGTCATCGCGAAGCACCCGGTAGAACGGCAGCGGGTCGGCCATCACCGCGGGATCGAAGGGGTCGTAGGAGAAGTCTTGCACGGCAGCTGCTTCCGAGACGGCGTTCACTGGAGCGGGGAGGGGGTCAGGGCCTGCAGAATGGAGTCCTCCCAGCCGTCGCGCAGCGCTGGGGCGACGCTCATCCAGGTGACGATCTCGGCGGGCGGCTGGCCCTTCCAGGACGGGTAGTGATTCTCGAAGCAGTCCCAGTCTCCGTCGAGCGCCCAGTAGTGGATGACCTCGTTGAATCGGAAGGTCGTGGTGTAGGAGCCGAGCCAGCGCTTGCCGGTGCTCTCCGACCACGGCACGTACAGCCGCTCCAGCTCGCGGATGTAGTCGCCCTGGCGCCCTGGCTTGGTCTGCATGATCTCCTGAATCACCAGTCCCGCAGTGAAACCCGTCGCCTTGAGTTGGGCCAGCGTCTTGTTGTTCGGGCCCGGGTACATGATTCGGCCCTCCCCCGACGCACCGAGGTCCGCCAGATAGCCCGACCATGTGGCGGCGGCGGCCTGGTGGCTGCCCCCGCGAGCCTGAGCGCGTCCGATGCGGGCGTAGTCGGCGAACGCGTCGATTTCCCAGATGATCGTGACCTGCGGCCAGTGACCGTTGTACGAGGTCGCCTCCCAGATCGCGAAGAGCCGCGCTCCGAGCTCGGCCATCATCGGGTGGTACACCTCGCCGAAGGTATCGGTGAAGGCGTCACTGCGGCCCGAACCCAGCGAAATCGTCTCCTGCAGATATAGAAGCGTGTGGTCGTAGTGCTTGCGCATGACCGCTCACCACCCTCCGAATTCAGTCACACCTGACCCTTGGGTGGTTGACACCGACACCCAGCGAGCGTGACACTTATGGCGTGTTTTGTAAAGTAGCGTCGCCGACCGACTGCTGCGCCGCGTGATTCCGACACCGTTGATCAAGGGATTCTGCTTCGGCGAGGGCCCCCGCTGGTTCGAGGGACTGCTGTGGTTCTCCGACATGCTTGGCGAGGCGGTCCACACCGTCGACCTCCAAGGGTCGATGAGCACGCTGCCCGTACCCGGTCGCGCGCCGTCGGGCCTGGGGTTCCGCCCCGACGGCACGCTGCTGATCGTCTCGACGGAGGACCGGCAGGTCCTGCGCTACGACGGCGACACGGTTGAGGTCCTCGCGGACCTGCACGACGTCGTGCCCGCCAACCTCGGGGACATGGTGATCGACGACGCCGGCCGTGCGTTCGTCGGCTCGCAGGCGCGCGAGGGCGGGGTGATCGTGCGGATCGATGCCGATGGCACCATCGCCGTCGTCGCCGAGGAGCTCGACTTCCCCAACGGGATGGTCATCACACCCGATCAGCAGACGCTCGTGGTCGCCGAGTCGACCGGTCGCCGGCTGAGCGCATTCACGGTCCGCGCCGACGGTGAGCTGACGCAGCGGCGGGTGTTCGCCGAGGGTCTCGACGGACCACCCGACGGTCTCGCCCTGGACGCCGAGGGCGGCGTGTGGGCGTCGATGACGCTGGCCCACGAGTTTCAGCGCATCGTCGAAGGCGGCCGGATCACCGACCGCATCGACATGGACGGCAGGACCGCGATCGCCTGCGCCCTCGGCGGGCCCGAGGGCCGCACGCTGTTCCTGCTGTCCAGTACCGACGCCTACCCGGAGCGCCTGAGGGGCACCAAGGCGTCGCGCATCGATGCCATGGTGGTCGACGTCCCCGCCCCTGGCCAGTTCGAGCACCAGTAACAGGCACTGAGGAGAGGCTCGCGAAATGTCGGACAGCTATTACGAACTCATTGATGCCGACCACGAGAACGGTGAACTGTTTCACGCCACCGATCTGGTCCGCAGCACGTGGACCGCCTCGATCCAGCATGCCGCACCGGTGTCCGCCCTGCTGGTCCGCGCCCTGCAGCGGTGCGCCCCGCGCGACGATGCCAGGCTCAGCCGCGTGATGATCGACCTGCTCGGCGGCGTTCCCGCCGAGGGCGACCTCTGGGTCCTGGCCCGCGTCGACCGACCCGGCAGGCAGATCGAGCTGGTGAGCGCCGAGCTGCTCGCCCCCGGCCCGGACGGCACCCCGCGCCCCGTGGCGCGGGCCAGCGGCTGGCGCATGACCACGCTCGACACCGCCGCCGTGGTCCATCAGCCCGCGCCGCCGCTGCGGCCGCTGTCGGACGCCGCCAGCCGGAACCTCGAGAAGGACTGGGATCGCAACTACGTCCACAGCCTGGACTGGCGCTGGCTCACCACCCCCATGGCCGACGGCCCAGGCGAATCCTGGCTGCGACCGGTCGTGGACCTGGTCAAGGGCGAGTCGATGACCCCGCTGGAACGGTTGTTCGCCGTCGCGGACGACGCCAACGGCATCGGAACCAAGCTCGACATCCGCAAGTGGACGTTCATGAACACCGACCTGGTCGTGCACGTGCACCGCGTGCCCGAGGGCGAGTGGATCGGCATCCGCGCCGAGACCAGCTACGGCCCCGACGGGATCGGCACGACGTTCGGCACACTGTTCGACGAGGCAGGCCCGGTCGGCGGCGTTCAGCAGTCCGTGCTGGTTCGTCCGCGGCCGTCGCGCACCGCGTAGCCGTCGAAACTCTCAGTCCAGCAAGCGAAGTGCCGCTGCCGGGCATTGAGTGACGGCCTGGCTCATCCGCACCCGATCGGCATCGGGCCTGACACCGCCGTGAATGGCCACGCTGCCGTCGTCCTGAACCTCGAACACGTCTTCGGCGATGGACTCACATATGCCGTGGCCCGTGCACTTCGCGAGGTCGACTTCCACCTGCATGACTTTGTCTCCGATTTCCGCTCTGGCCCTACCGGACGACCGCAGGCAGTCGCTTGACCCCGTGCACGAAGGTGCTGTGCAGCAGGTCCGGCTCACCGAGCTCGATGTGCTTCAACCGGGTCAGCAGCTCGCGGAACAGGTTTCGCAGTTCACTCTTGGTCAACTGGTTGCCAAGACAGAAGTGCGGGCCGCCGCCTCCGAATCCGAGATGCGGGTTCGGGGACCGGCTGAGATCGAAGGTCCCCGGTGCGGCGAACACGGTCTCGTCGCGGTTGGCCGAACAGTAGAAGAGCCCGACCTTGTCCCCCGCCTTGAGCTGCTGTCCGGCCAGCTCGGTGTCCTCGGTGACGAATCGCGCGAACTGCAGCACCGGTGAGGACCACCGGACGAATTCCTCGACGGCCAGCCCGATCCGGTCCTCGAAGTCCGCCATCAACCAGTCCCGCTGTTCGGGATTGGCCACCAGGGCCATCATGGCGTGCGTCGTGGCCTGCTTGGTGGTGTCGTTGCCCGCCGAGGACAGCAGGATCAGGAACGAGCCGATCTCCTCGTCGGTCAACCGATGGCCGTCGACCTCGGCGTTGACGATGCTCGTCATCAGATCGTCGCCGGGGTTGTTGCGGCGGAACTTCGCCAGCTCGGCCCCGGTGCTGGACAGCAGCATGATCTCGTTGATGGTGTCGGCGGCCCGCTCCTCGAGCGAGGAGTACTCGTCGTCGCTCATGCCGAAGAGCTTCTCGGCGGCCGTGGCGACACCCGGTTGCTCGGACGGCGGGACACCGAGCATGTCCATGATGGTCAGCATCGGCAGGCGTGCCGAACACGCTGAGACGAAGTCGATCTCACCGGCGCCGATCAGGTCGTCGACCACCTTGACGGCGGTGTCGTGGATCTGTTCATCGATCCGCCGGACGTTCCGCGGTGTGAACGCCGAGCTGACCAAACGCCGGTAGACGGTGTGCTGCGGCGGATCCATCGTCAGGAAGAACGACGCGAACCGCTGCACCTCGGCGGGCATCGGGTCAAGGGCAACACCCTGAGCCGAACTGAACAGCTCGGGGTGCGTGCTGACGAAGGCGATGTCGGCGCGCCGGGTGAGGGCCCAGAACCCCGGCTCGGTGAGGTCGAACAGCGACGGTAGCGGCTCGTGCCACGTCAGCCCTTCCGACGCACGCAACTGGGCGAACGTCCGGTCCCGCTCGTCGAACGGTTGACTCCAAAACCGGTGCGACGTGATGTCGAACGTGCTGAAGGCACGCTCCGGCGAGCTGGTCAACGTCACTGAAAGCTTCCCCTTCACGCGGGCCGACATGACGGGTTTAGCGTGACACTCAGGCCAAAATTTGTAAAGCTATGGCGATGACGCCACCGTTGCGGAGCGCGCCGCCCCCGCCGGCGGTCGAGGCCGACACGTCGACCAGGGAGCGAATCCTGGCCGCCACCGCCGAGGTGCTCGGCAGCAACGGGATGACCAAGCTCAGCCTCTCGAAGGTGGCCACGCAGGCCGGGGTGTCACGGCCGACGCTGTATCGCTGGTTCAGCTCAAAACGCGAATTGCTCGATGCATTCGTGGTGTGGGAACGCCATTTCTATGAACGCGCCATCGCCGACGCCTACGTGGGACTGCACGCCTCCGAGCGACTCGATGCAGCACTGCGAGTCATCGTCTCCTACCAACAGTCCTATCCCGGGCTCCGCATGGTCGACATCGAACCCGAACACGTGATCCCCAGGTTGACGGCGGTGATCCCCCTGATGCGACAGCACTTCGAGCGACTGATCCCCGGCCCCGATTCCGCGCTGGCGGCGGCAGCGGTGGTACGCGTCGCGATGTCTCACTACCTGGTTCGCAGCGACGACGGTGATCAGTTCCTCGCCCAACTCCGCCACGCCGCCGGGCTCAAGCAACTGCCGACGTCCGGATCTTGACCGCCGGTCCAAGGCACACCAGCCACGTCGATGTCTCGTTCGTCACGCACGCCAACGGAAGCGGGCATCTGCGGTCCCGGTCCGGATAGCATCGAACCGAGGTCGCCACCGGACGAGGAGGCCATTGTGACCAATGCTCTCCCCAAGGGCCAGACGTCCAGATGCACGGTTGAAGACGTCTGCGCGATGCTCGGTGTACCGCACGGAGACTGGAACTCGTTCGCCCTCTGGGCAGCCGAACTGCGCGACGAACCCCGCAAGTCGCTGCGCGAGACCGCCGTCCATCCGGCGCTGGACGCCTTGCACGCGTACGTGGACGTCATGATCGCCGAACGGTGCGCGCATCGAACCGACGATCTGCTGTCCGAGCTCATCGCCACCGAGATCGACGGTGTCGGCTTCACGGCGGATGAGTTGCGCCTTTCCGTCACGACGCTGTTGACCATGGCATCGGCGTACGAAAGTTTTGCTCCGCAAACGTGATTGAGCGTGGTCATAGCCCCCGGCGGCTGGCCAGTTCGGCGAGTATGTCGTCGGTGTGTTGTCCTAGGCCAGGCGCCACGGATCTGGGTTCGGCAGGCGTGCCACCGAAGTCCGCGGGCGTGGCCACCATCGGCTGGGTCGACTCGCCGTCGGGCACGTAGACCACACCCCCTGCCGCGTGGAACTGGTCGTCGGCCAACACGTCTTCGATCGAGTTCACCGGCGACCAGAAGAAGTCCGGCTCCGCCGCGAAGATCTCAGCCCACTCGGCGAGCGGCTTCGCCGCGAACAGGACGTCGAGGTCGGCGATGAGGGCGGAGCCGTTCTCGGCACGCGCACGCGCTGTGGCGAAACGGGAGTCGTCGAGCCAGTCGTTGCGACCCACCGCGCGGCAGAGCGCGGGCCAGTGGCGGTCTCCCTGCAGTCCGACGATCCAGAAGCGCCGACCGTCACCCGCTGCGTAGTTGTTCATGCACGGGTTGCCCATCGACTCCCGCTGCCCCATCGCGATCTGCCGACCCGTCAGCAGGAGCGTGTTGAGGTCGAAGCTCACCGTGTACGCACCCTGGCGGTAGAGCGACGTCGTGACCAGCTGACCGGATCCGGTGTTCTGCCGCGCCACCAGGGCTGCGCAGACCGCGCCTGCGAGCGTCATGGCGACCGAGTGGTCACCCATGCCGCCACGCTGGAACGGCGGTGTGTCGCCCGGACGGGTGAGCAGGTCGGCCAGTCCGGACCTGGCCCAGAACGCGGCGACGTCGTACGCCGCGCGGTCGGCGTCCTGGCCCGCCATGCCGTACCCGGTGATGAGCCCATAGACCAGACGCGGATTGCGCCGGGCCACCGCCTCGAAGTCCAGGCCTAGGCGCGCCAATGCGCCGGGCCGGACGTTGGTGACGAACACGTCGGCGCCGGTCAGCAACTCGAAGGCGACCCGCTGCCCTTCGGTGGTAGTCAGGTCCAGCACGATGCTGCGCTTGGAGCGGTTGTCCATTTCGAACGGCGGGTTCTCCCCCGACTCGAGCTGCAACATTCGCCCGAACATGCGGGCAGGGTCTCCCGAGGGCGGCTCGATCTTGACGACGTCGGCGCCCCAGTCGGCGAGGATGCCTCCTGCCGCGGGCGCCGCGACCCAGACTCCGAGTTCGACGACCTTGATCCCTACCAGCGGTCCAGTCACGCGAACCTCCCTCGGCAAGCGCGTGTTTGCGCAGTTGGCCGCGGTGGCGGCACCTGGGTACCTTACGATCAGCAGTGAATATGCAACGGTCTTCGGACCCGATGGCTTGGAAGTGAATGAACCGATGACCGCGGAGCGCGTGATCCCAGGGACCGGTGACGACACCTCGACCCGCACTCGGATCCTGGCCGCCACCAACGAGGTTCTTGCGCGCAGCGGCCAGGCCAAGCTCAGCCTCTCCGAGGTCGCGGTGCAGGCCGGGGTCTCCCGTCCCACGCTGTACCGCTGGTTCGCCTCCAAGGGCGAGCTCCTCGACGCGTTCGGGCGCTACGAGCGCGAGATGTTCGACTCGGGAACCAACCGGGCCACGGCAGGCCTTCGCGGCAACGAGAAGCTCGACGCCGCGTTGCGCTTCATCGTCTCCTACCAGCAGTCCTACTCGGGTGTCCGGTTGGTCGACATCGAGCCCGAGGTCGTGATCGCACAGCTGGCGAACATCATCCCGCAGATGCGCGTCCGCCTCGAGAGGCTGCTGTCCGGCCCCAACGCCGGAGTCAAGGCGGCGACCGCGGTCCGGGTCGCGATATCGCATTACATCGTGCGCAGCGATGACGACGACCAGTTCTTGGCGCAGCTCCGCCACGCCGTGGGGATCAAGCCGCCCGATTGATCGGCCCAAGGCCCTGACATATTGCCGATGGTTTGTAAAGCTAGCTAGATGACAAGCGTGCAAAGCGATGCGGGAGTTCTGGCCGGCGACGAGCGGATGTTGATCGACGGCGAGCTTCAACACACGGGCAGCGGTGCGACGTTCGACGTCATCCATCCGGCCAGCGAACAGGTCGCCGGGCAGGCCACCGATGGCACCGTCGAGGACATGGCACGCGCGGTGGGGGCGGCGCGCCGCGCGTTCGACGAAACCGACTGGTCGCGCGACGTCGAGTTCCGCTTCCACTGCCTGACGCAGTTGCACGACGCGTTGGAACGCAACAAGGAACACCTCCGGCGGGTGCTGATCACCGAGGTCGGTTGCCCGGTCACGGTGTCGGGCAGCCAGATCGAGAGCCCGATCTCCGAGGTCACGCATTGGGCCGAGCACGGCAGGAGCTTCGATTACCTCGTCGACACCGGTGTACACGACACCCCGATGGGCCCGGCGCGGCGCAAGATCGCGTACGAACCGATCGGCGTCGTCGGGGCCATCACCCCGTGGAACGTGCCGTTCTACCTGAACATCGCCGAGACCGTGCCCGCGTTGATGGCGGGTAACACCGTGGTGCTCAAGCCCGCTCAGCTCACGCCGTGGTCGGGCAGCGAGTACGGCCGCATCGTGGCCGAGGAGACCGACATCCCGGCAGGCGTCTTCAACGTCGTCGTGTCGAACGCCAACGACGTGGGCGCCGCCCTTTCGGCGGATTCGCGGGTGGACATGATCACGTTCACCGGATCCACCGCGACGGGGCGGGCGATCCTGGCGGCCGGGGCGGCGACGGTGAAGAAGACGTTGCTCGAGTTGGGCGGCAAGTCCGCCCACATCGTGCTGGATGACGCCGACTTCAACTCCGCCCTGCCGTTGGCCGCGATGATGGCCTGCGTCATGTCGGGCCAGTCATGCATCCTGCCCAGCCGACTCCTGTTGCCCCGCAGCCGCTACGACGAAGGCATCGAGCTGCTCAAGACCAGCATGGAGAACTTTCCGTACGGGGACCCGTGGGACCCTGGCAACATGCAGGGTCCACAGATCAGCGCGCAGCAACGCCAGAAGGTGCTCGGGCTGATCAAGTCCGGCATCGAGTCGGGTGGCCGGCTGGTCACCGGCGGCGGCATCCCCGAACACCTACCCGTCGGCTACTACGTGCAACCCACCCTGCTGGCCGACGTCGACCCGGATTCGCAAGTGGCCCAAGAAGAGATCTTCGGTCCCGTGCTGACCGTCACGCCGTACGACACCGACGACGACGCCGTCGCGATCGCCAACAACTCGATCTACGGATTGTCCGGCGAGGTGTCCTCCGGCGACGTCGACCGGGCCATGGCCGTCGCAAGGCGGATGCGCACCGGCAACGTCACCATCAACGGCAAGTCCCACTTCGGCATCACCAGCCCGTTCGGCGGCACCAAGCAGAGCGGGCTCGGTCGCCGCAACGGCGACGAAGGGTACCGAGAATATCTGGAGGGCAAGACAATCGGGATGCCGGAGTGAGTGACGAACGTGCGATCGCCGACCTGCTCTACCGGTACGCGCGTGCCGTCGACACCAAGGACTGGGAGCTGTACCGGTCGCTGTTCACCGAAGACGCGACCATCGACTACTCGTCGGCGGGAGCCATCGCGGGGACCCGCGACGAGGTCGTCGACTGGCTGAGTTCCGGGTTCGCCACCATTCCGTGGACCATGCACTACATCACCAACATCGAGGCCGACGTGCACGGCGATGCCGCGACCGTGAGGGCGATGTTCTACAACCCGATGCAACTGCCCGGCATGTCGGAGCAGAGCACGTGCGGCGGTTACTACCACCACCAGTTGGTCCGCACGTCCGACGGCTGGCGCAGCCGCGGCCTGCGCGAGGACAACGTCTGGTTCGTCAACTCACCGGCTTCGCGAGATTGACGCCACGCGGCGAAAGTGCGGCACAGCCTGAGTTCAATCTCGCGGCGGCTAGCCCTCGGCCGCGAGTTGTCCGCAGGCAGCGGCGATTTCGCGACCGCGGGTGTCACGGACTGTGCAGGACACGCCACGCTCCCTGACCCGCTTCACGAACTCGCGCTCGGCGGCCTTGGGACTTGCGTCCCACTTGCTGCCAGGGGTGGGATTCAGCGGGATGACGTTGACGTGCACCAGCGGCCCAAGCGCACCGTGCAGCTTCTTGCCGAGCAGGTCACCACGCCACGGCTGATCGTTGACGTCGCGGATCAGGGCGTACTCGATGGAGACGCGCCTACCGGTCACGTCGGCGTAATACCGTGCCGCCTCAAGCGCTTCGCCGACGTTCCATCGGTTGTTCACCGGTACCAGGGTGTCGCGCAATTCGTCGTCGGGGGCGTGAAGCGACAGCGCCAGCGTGACACCGAGGCGTTCGTCGGCGAGCTTGCGGATCGCGGGCGCCAGCCCGACGGTCGAGACGGTGACCGACCGCGCCGAGATGCCGAACCCGTGGGGCGCGGGCGCGATGATCCGCTTCACCGCGGCGAGCACTCGGTTGTAGTTGGCAAGGGGCTCGCCCATGCCCATGAAGACGATGTTCGACAGTCGCCCCTGATGCTCGTCGCGCATGACGGCCGCTGCCGTCCGGACCTGCTCGAGAATCTCTGCGGCGGAGAGGTTTCTGGTGAGGCCACCCTGGCCGGTGGCGCAGAACGGACACGCCATCCCGCAGCCCGCCTGCGACGAGATGCACAGGGTGCTGCGGTTCGGGTAGCGCATCAGCACCGACTCGATCGTCGTGCCGTCCACTGCGCGCCACAGCGTCTTTCGCGTCTCCGCACCGTCGCACTCGATCGACCGGACCACGTCGAGCAGCCGCGGGAACAGAGCGTCGGCGACCTGGTCACGCATCGTGGCGGGGAGGTCGGTCATCTGCTGCGGGTCGGCGATCAGCCTGCCGTAGTACTGGTTGGCCAGTTGCTTGCCGCGGAACGCGGGCAGCCCGAGTTCGGCGACCGCGGCGGTGCGGGCCTCGTCGTCGAGGTCGGCGAAGTGCCGCGGCGGTTTGGCCCGTCGCGGTGCGTCGAACACCAGTGGCAGTTTCATGGTCGTAGTCATTATCAGGCCTCTTCACTCAAAACATCGCGGACCGCCTGCTCCACGGTCGCCAGGGCACCCGCATCGACGCCGGAACGGCCTCGTACGAACACCGACGCACGATTGGTCGGGGGCAGTCCCTCGGCCAGGCACAACCCGTCGGGCAGCCTACCGATCATCGGCATCAGCGCGACTCCGAGACCGGACCGCACCGCCGCGAACAGCCCCGACAGATCGGAGCTCTCGGCCGCGATGCGGTAGGGGGTGGCAAGCCGGTCCAACGCGGCGAACGCGGGTTCGCGCAGCGTGCACGGCTCGGAGAACATGACGACGGGCAGCGGTTCGCTCGCGGGAACCGAGAAGCTGCGGCCGGCGATCCACTTCAGCGCGACCATTCCCGACGCATTGGCCGGGTCGAGGCCGGACCCGTCCAACAGGACGGCCAGATCGACGGCGCCGTGTTCGATGGCGTCGGCGAGCGTCACGTTGCGATCCAGCCGGAACCGCAGCCGCCATTCGGGCAGCCGCTCCCCCAGCGCGCTGGTCAGGCCGGGGAGCATGACGTCGGCGCCGTGCTCCGTCGCGCCGATGAGAAGGACCCGTTCCTCGGCAGCACCGAGGTCGGCCAGCGCGGCGTCGTGCACGCTCAGGATGCTTCTGGCGTGTGCGAGCACCCGGTAGCCCAGTTCGGTGAAGGCGACGCCCCGTCCGGACCGTTCGACCACCGGTCCGCCGACGACGGCCTCGACCCGGCGCACGTGCTGGCTGACGGCGGACTGGGTGAGGTGCAGAACTGACGCGGCACGGTGAAATCCGCCACAGTCGGCGACGGCCACCACGCTGCGCAGCGGCGCAATGTCGAGGACCTGACCCATGCCGCCAAGGTACTCCGATCAGCAGAAACGATCAAAGTGGCCTACTTGGGCGTCATACCCGCCGTCGCGAGTACAGAACGATCAGAGTCTGCGATCAATCGCGATCGCCGAAAATCGTTGGACGTCCGCAGGTGACGCTGCGCAGCATGAAGGCGTGACACCCACCCGAATGCCACTGCGAACCGCGTCGGCCGTGACGTTCTTCTACGCCCTCGGCTATCCGATCGGCAACATGGCCGTCAACGCCATGACCCCGATGGCGGTGCTGGCCATCCGCTTCGCGCTCGCCGCGGCCATCCTTGGCTCTTGGGCGGGAATCGCACGGGTGGCGTGGCCGACGAGACGCAAGCTCGGGCACGTCGCGGTCAGCGGTCTGCTGATGCAAGCCGTCCAGTTCTGCGCGATGTACGTCGCCATCCAGCGCGGCGCTCCCGCAGTGCTGTGTGCCGTGATCGTCGCAATGAACCCCGTGGCGACCGCACTCTTGGCCGCGACGTTCCTGAGGGACCGCCTGAACGTCCGCCGGATCCTCGCCCTGGTGCTCGGCGTCGCGGCGGTGCTGGCAGCGTGCGCGAGCCGCCTGATCGCCGAGAAGGGTCTCGACCCGGCGGTCTTGCTGCTGTTGGTCGCGTTGGTCGGTCTGGCCGCGGGTGGGGTCTACCAGCAGCGGTTCTGCTCCGACGTCGACTTCCGCGCCTCCACCTCGATCCAGAACGCGGTGGCCTTCCTGCCGGCGCTGATCCTTGCGCTCACAACGCACTTCGCGGTTCACGACGCGGCAAGGGCCGTGTTCGCGATGGCCGGAGTGGTGTTGCTCAACGCGACGCTGGGCGTGTCGCTCTACGTACGGGCGATCAACCTGCACGGCGCCGCGGCGGTGTCGATGCTGTTCTGCGTGATTCCGGCCGTCGCCGGGGTTCTGTCCTGGCTGATGCTGGGTCAGGGAGTCGACGCCGGGACGGGCGTCGGCCTGGTGCTCGGGGCGCTCGCCTGCTGGCTGAACGCGTCCGGTTCGAAACGGATGTCAGGCAAGACCGGCGGGCAGGAGCGAAGCGACAGGGGGTCAGGCAAGAAGCGTCAGGACGACCCACGTGGCGACGGCCGAGGGCAGGACCGAGTCGAGCCGGTCCATCAGCCCGCCGTGACCGGGTAGCAGCGTGCCCATGTCCTTGATTCCGAGATCGCGTTTGACCTGGGACTCGATCAGGTCACCGAGGGATCCGGTGATGACGAGCATGAGACCGAGCGGGACACCGACCCACGCGGGCTTGTCCAGCAGGTAGGTCACCGCAAGCACGGACGCTGCGGTGCCGAAGATCAATGAACCGGCGAAGCCCTCCCACGACTTCTTCGGGCTGATCGCGGGAACCATCGGATGCTTGCCGAAGAGCACTCCGGCCGCATAGCCGCCGATGTCGGAGAAGACGACGCCGAGCATCAGACAGAGCACCCGCCAGCGTCCGTCGTCCGGATAGACGAGCAATGCGCCGAACGCGCCGAACAGCGGAATCCAGGCGGCCAGGAAGACCGTCGCCGTGACGTCGCGGAGGTAGTTCACCGGGGCGTCCTTCAGCCCACCGGAGAGCAGGCGCCAGATCATGCACACCACGACGGTGGCGCCGAACGCGCCGAATGCCCCTTCTGCGCCGAACGGCCACGTCAGCCAGACGATGGCCTGACCTCCGACGAGCAGCGGGATGATCGGAATCGCGTACCCGGCGGTCCGCAGTCGACGAACGACTTCGTGGGTCGCGACGGCCATCGCGACGGCCACGACCGGGACCCAACCAAGCGGCGCGAACACCAGGATGGCGATGACGCCGAACCCGAGGACCGCACCTACCGCGATGGCGGCGGGGAGGTTTCGCCCAGCCCGGCCCTGCTTCTTGGGCTCGGGTGGGCCCGCCCCATCGGCTGGAGCCGTGTCGGTGTCTGCCACCGTGTTGTTACTGAAGGTCTGGTCTCCGGCGACCTAGACCTCCAGCAGCTCGCCTTCTTTGTGCTTGACCAGATCGTCGATCTGGCTGGTGTAGGTCTGCGTGCTCTTGTCCAAATCCTTCTCGGCCCGTCCGACCTCGTCCTCGCCCGCTTCGCCGTCCTTCTTGATGCGGGTCAGTTCCTCCATGGCCTTGCGGCGGATGTTGCGCACCGTGACCTTGGCGTCCTCGCCCTTGGACTTGGCCTGCTTGACGAGGTCGCGCCGACGCTCCTCGGTCAACTGCGGAATCGAGATGCGAATGACGTTGCCGTCATTGCTCGGGTTGACGCCGAGGTCGGAGTTGCGGATGGCGTCCTCGATGCTGCGCAGTTGGGCCGACTCGTACGGCTTGATGACGACGAGGCGGGCCTCCGGCACGTTGATGCTGGAGAGCTGCGTGATCGGCGTAGGCGAACCGTAGTACTCGACCCTGACTCGGTTGAACATGCCGGGATTCGCTCGACCGGTGCGGATGGACGAGAGGTCGTCGCGTGCCACCGACACCGCCTTCTCCATCTTCTCTTCGGCATCGAAGAGCGTTTCGTCGATCACTTCCACCATCTCCCGTCGCTGACGCTCGCCCACGGCGAGCTGGCGCTCGCCCAGCCCATCCACCCGTCAGGTGGTGACCAGTGTTCCGATCTTCTCACCTGCGACCGCGCGCGCGATGTTTCCATCGGTGAGCAGGTTGAACACGAGGATGGGCATGTGGTTGTCCATGCAGAGGCTGAAGGCCGTCGCGTCGGCCACCTGCAGGCCGCGATCGATGACCTCGCGGTGCGTGATCGACCTGAGCAGCTCGGCCTTTGGGTTCGTGCGAGGGTCGTCGGTGAAGACGCCTTCGACGGCCTTGGCCATCAGCACCACCTCGGCACCGATCTCCAGAGCCCGCTGGGCGGCGGTGGTGTCGGTGGAGAAGTAGGGCAATCCCATGCCTGCGCCGAAGATGACGACGCGGCCCTTCTCCAGGTGGCGGCGCGCCCGTCCTGGAATGTACGGCTCTGCGACCTGTCCCATCGTGATGGCGGTCTGCACGCGGGTGTCGATACCTTCCTTCTCCAGGAAGTCTTGCAGCGCAAGGCTGTTCATCACGGTTCCGAGCATGCCCATATAGTCCGACCGGCTGCGCTCCATGCCGCGCTGCTGCAGCTGCGCGCCACGGAAGAAGTTGCCGCCGCCGATGACGACCGCGACCTGGACTCCGTCGCGCACCACCTCGGCGATCTGGCGGGCGACGAGGGCGACCACGTCGGGGTCCAGGCCCACCTGCCCGCCGCCGAACATCTCACCGCCCAGCTTGAGCAGGACACGTGAGTAACCCGAAAGGGCGGCTGGGTCAGCTTGGGCCAATTCCGCCATCCTGACTCCTTCGGGTCCGCACACGAGGTGACCGTCCGGGGGCGTGCAAGGAGGACGGCGCCCCCAATCCTGCCAAATGGCTGGACTGGGGGCGCCAACGGGTAGCGAAGGTCGGTACGGCTAGCCCAGATGCGCGGACAGCAACCAGGCGCCCATCGACATGCGGCCGTTGCCCTCGTCTTGGAGGCCCGACCCCGCAAAGTCCTTGAAACCGGTGAAG
>NZ_JBOGDD010000372.1:0-2437 GCF_050701675.1 Mycobacterium sp.
GGCGCGCTGATCGCGCTGATCGTCGTGATGGCTCTCTCGACGACGTATTGGCCTGCCGACAAGCCCATCCCCGGGCAGCGGGTCGCATTCGACCCGGCCTCCTACGCGCAGGACAACTACCAATCCAAGATCGTTCCCGCCATCGAGTCCAACGCGGTCGACCTCACCACGCTGGTCGACGGGCTGGTGGCGGACCCGAACGCCACCGGTGAGAAGTACGGCAAGCGTGATGGCACGTCGCCGTGGTCGTATGCGGTGCGGGCCACCGGGATCGCAGGAGAACCCGTCAACGGACTCCTGCCGATCACGGTCGAGGGCGTGGCGCCCAGCGCGCGGATCTCGGTGCAGATCGGGCCCGCCATCAACGGCACCGCCCTGCGGGACGCCTCGGGTCTGGTCCACTTCAACGACTTCGTCAATCAAGTGGAGTACGCCGACTCGGCGATAGCCCTGAACACGGCCATGGCGAAGAGCGTGTTGGCCGGCCTCGATCCGAAAACCCTTGTCGGAAAGACCATCACGGTCGTGGGTGCAACCGCCCCGCTGAACCCGCGACTGGTCACGATCACCGCGGTCAGCATCAAGGAGGGATCGTGACCACGCGTCTCGAAGCCGAGCCGGTCCTGGCCGCTGCGGACGTCACCAAGAACTACGGCGGTACCCGGGCGCTGCGCGGAGTGACGCTGGGTGTGGCCGCGGGGCGCGTCACCGCGCTGTTCGGGGAGAACGGCGCTGGCAAGTCGACGTTGATGAAGATCTTCGCGGGGATCGAGGACCCGTCCACCGGTCAGATCATCCTCGACGGGGTTCCGGTGCATTTCGGATCGCCAAGGGAAGCGGCCGACCGCGGGGTGGTGATCATCCACCAGGAATTGAGCTTGTGCCCGAACCTGTCGGTCGAGGACAACCTGTTCCTGGCCCGTGAGACGACCCGGCTCGGGCGGCTGGATCGCCGCGCCCAGCGCGCCGCCACCAAGAAAGTCCTTGCCAGCCTCGAGGAGGAGATCGACCCGGGAACGCTGGTCGGGGATCTGCGGATCGGACAGCAGCAGCTAGTGGAAATCGCAAGGGCGCTACTGCAGAACGCCCGCGTGCTCATCATGGACGAGCCGACCTCGGCGCTGAGCGTCAACGAGGTCGAGGTGCTGTTCCGCGTCATCGGTGAGCTCAGGGCCGATGGTGTCGCGATCGTCTACATCTCCCACCACCTCGAGGAGTCCCTGGAGATCGCCGACGACGTCGCCGTGTTGCGCGACGGTGAACTCGTCGCCGTGGATCGGGCCGCCGACGTCGACCTGGCATGGATCGTCCAGAACATGGTCGGCCGCGATCAGGACTCGCTGTTCCCCGATCGAGATCCCGCCCTCGGCGACGTCGTGCTGTCCGTCCGTGCTCTGCAGGTGGCCGACCCGACCAACCCGCAGCGGCTGGCCGTCGACGGCATCGACGTCGACGTCCGGGTCGGCGAGATCGTCGGCATCTACGGGCTGATGGCCTCGGGTCGTACTGAATTCATGGAAGCCGTTGCCGGACGGCTGCCCCTCGCGGCCGGTTCGGTCGAGTTCGATGGCAGGCAGCTGGAGGGCCAGACGGTGCGACAACGCATCCGCAGCGGCGTCGCGCTGGTCCCCGAGGATCGGCAGCGAGACGGCCTCGTTCAAACCATGTCCGTCGGGCAGAACCTGTCCCTGAGCGCGCTGACGTCATTCGTCCGTCGGGGGCTGGTGTCACGACGAAGCGAGACCGCCGCGGTCACCGCAATGATCACCGACGTCACGGTGAAGACCGCAGGGCCAGGCGCAGCCATCGGCTCGCTGAGTGGCGGCAATCAACAGAAGGTCGTCATCGGCAAGGCACTGCTCACCCATCCGAAGGTGCTGCTGCTCGACGAGCCGTCCCGCGGCGTCGACATCGGCGCCAAGGCCGACATCTTCGCGCTGATGACCAAACAGGCGGCCAACGGCCTTGCGGTGATCTTCACGACCTCCGAAGCCGAAGAGGCACTGAACATTCCGGACCGGCTCCTGGTCTTTCAGCGCGGCAGGCTCATCGCCGACCTCGATCCCAACTCGATCGACCGGCCGCAGCTGATGGGCCTCGCCGACGGAACCGCTAGCAGATCTGGAGATGATTCATGAGTGCGACCCTGGCCGCGAAGGCGCCCGTCAACGCTGCCGACGACGCGCCGACCGCAGCAGACGTCCGCCGCCTCAAGATGCTCAACGGTGTCTTCGAGTTGCGGGCATTCATCGCACTCGGCGTGCTGATCGTCGTCTTCGCGCTGCTGTCGGATTCGTTCCTGAGCACGGCCAACCTGATCACGATGACCAAACACGTCGCAATCAATGCCGTTCTCGCACTTGGCATGTTGCTCGTCATCCTCAAGGGCGGCATCGACCTCTCGGTCGGGTCGATCGTCGGACTGTCCGGCGTGGTC
>NZ_JBOGDD010000373.1:0-9622 GCF_050701675.1 Mycobacterium sp.
CAATACGAGGGGTAGACCGGCCCAGCGGTCGGAGCGTCTGGACCTCCACCGCGGACCGTCCCCTGGGCACACACTGTGGCCGCCCCGGCGTTGGTGCAATCCGCCGACGCCGGCGATGCGACGGTCACGCCGACGGGCATTAGCGCCGCGGCGAGCCCCAATATCAGGTAACGCTGTCTCATCCACACAGCTGGTCCCCTCCTCGAAGATGGCCCCGCCGCAGTCGACCCCCGACCACACGCCGGCACCCATATGTGCGCAGCGTAAGTCGCCACACCCGCACACACGGCAGATTCGCAGTTTCATGATCGGAAGGAGCGAAACCCTTCCGTAATCGTTGGATGCATCGTTGTTCGGTAAGCGTAGACTTACCGTCCGTGGTCACAGACGAAGCCACCGACCCATGGGGTGCACTCGCAGACGGGACCAGGCGAGCGATCTTCAAACGTCTTGCCGGTGGGCCGATGGCCGTTGGCGAACTGGCGAAGGGTTTACCGGTCAGCAGACCAGCCGTGTCGCAGCATCTCAAAGTGCTCAAGTGCGCCGGGCTGGTGGCAGATCGCGCAGTTGGCACGCGGCGCGTCTATCAGGTTGACCCGAAGGGCGTTGAGGCGCTGCGGTCGGAGCTAGACATGTTCTGGGGCAAGGCTTTGGACGCATTCAAACTGATTGCCGATGCGGAAGGGGAAGGCACATGACGTCACCAGCGGTTGAGCCGATACGGAAGAGCGTCGTCGTCAACACTGGCGTAGAACGTGCATTCGCGTTGTTCACCAACAGATTCGACGCCATCAAGCCACGCGAACACAATCTGCTCGCGGTCCCGATTGCGGAGACAGTCTTCGAGCCGAGGGTGGGTGGACACATCTATGACCTCGGTACGGACGGCAGTCGGTGTGCATGGTCACGTGTCCTTGCCTTCGAGCCGCCGCACCGCATCATCTTCTCTTGGGACATCGGCCCGACGTGGCAATTGGAGACCGACCCCAGCAAGACCAGCGAGGTCGAGGTGCGCTTCATCGCCGAATCCGACGACCGCACTCGGGTCGAGTTGGAGCACCGCCACCTCGAGCGCCACGGCGATGGTTGGCGTTCTGTCGCCGATGGCGTCGATGGTGATGCGGGTTGGCCGCTATACCTTCACCGCTACCACGAATTGGCGGCAGCGGAGGTGGGGTCATGACCCGCGCGGAGAAGTCGCTGATGGACATGGCCCATGACGAGCGGTCCGACCTAGCCGCGTTCCTGGCCACGTTGTCACCGCAGGAGTGGCACGCACACAGCTTGTGTGAGAGGTGGACGGTCAAGGACGTCGTCGCGCACATCATCAGTTACGAAGAACTAACTCCGCTGGGGTTGATGAAGCGCTTCGCCAAGGGCCGCGTCGTGCATGCCAACGATGTTGGCGTTCAAGAGTTTTCGCCGATGTCACCCGACGAGTTGATGGACTTCCTCTGCAAACATCTGCGGCCACGCGGCCTCACTGCCGGCTTCGGCGGCATGATCGGACTCGTCGATGGAACCATCCATCATCAGGACATTCGTCGGGCTCTGGGCCACCCGCGCACCATCCCCGTTGAACGACTACAACGGATTCTGCCGCTGGTGCCTGGAAACCCACGCCTGGGAGCGGGGCGACGCATCAAGGGACTTCATCTGGTCGCGACCGACATCGACTGGCAGCACGGCGACGGCCCAGAAGTCAGCGGTACCGGAGAAGCACTCTTGATTGCCATGGCGGGAAGGCCGGTGGTCGTTGACGAATTGACCGGACCTGGACGGGCCACCCTGGCCGCACGGCTTCGGAACTGACAAGCCCCCTCAGTGCTTGTCTGGGGCAACGATGCCTCGATCCAGTCGAGAGTCGGTGCGAGCCGCACGTCGTCCGTTACCGGTGGGTCCATCTGCAGGGGTCCATTTGGTTGATGGAGATCCCATCTGATGTGCACGAAGAGTCCACGCCGTTGCTGCCGTCATGGCCGTCCTCGTCGTCGCCTGTTCCCCCGCCGAGTCGAAAGACCTGCCAGCTGACTCACCATCGCTGGCGGCCATCACAAACAACTGGACCGTGGAGCTGCACCACCAGAGTCCCGAGTCTGAGAGGCAATAGCCCTCCGACGCACGGCCAGGACGATGCCACCTGCACGACACCAGGGCCAGCTTCTACTCCTCGGTGCGACTCCGGAACCCGACGCTACGAGAGGTGAGCTGTTCGACGACGGCGAGGACATGCTGCGTGTCGTGTCCGAGTCGGTCGAGCTTGCACTCGAGAGAGTTCCCGATCCCGATCCGGTGACCCTCCACTATTGACCTGGTGGCCAGGCAAATGGGCGAGCGCCCACTGTTGCTGGTGGACTTAGGATCGTGAGCATGGGAGGAACGTTGCGGGTCGACCCGGCAAAATTGCGCACCGCAGCTCAAGCACAGGCAGACGTAGGCACATTCGTATCCAGCATGGCTACCGGGCAGCTGATGACGAGTGCCACCGGCAGCGGTTCTGGCCTGCATAGCGAAGCGGCATGCCAGTTCGCTGGGACCATGTTCGACACCGCAGCCAGCACGGTTCATGAAGAGCTGACGGCCCACTCGACGAATCTGTCGTCGGCCGCCGACCAGTATCTCCGAGCAGACGACGAATACGCCCGCCGCCTGCGCAAGTTCACCCAATGAGCGCTACGTCCACGGCGGGACTGGCTAAGCCCGCAAAGGGGCAGGCGTCGTTGTGGTGACGATTCCCCAGGTGGAGGCGTCTCGGCCCGAACGGTTCACCCAGTCGGCGGCTGAACTCGGCCAGAAGGCATCCGGCCTAGCGTCACAGATCGACAGGCAGCGCGCCACGCTGGACGGTTTGCGCAGCCATTGGGAGGGCACCGCCTCCGACGCGGCGATCGCCAAGGCTCAACCCACCCTGCTGCGGATGCAACAGATCCACGACGCCCTGACCAAGGTGCAGACCGTGCTGCAAGAGGGTGGCAGCACGCTCAGCCAAACCAAGACCACCGTGCTGCAGACGGTCAGTCAGTTGAAGGGTCAGGGCTGGCAGGTGGGGGCGGACGGAACGGTATCGGTGCGTCCTGGCAGTCCGCTTGATCAGTACGCGAAGGTCAGTCCCCTCAACGCCATGAAGCTGCAGCAGTTGGCGGCCACGAACTCGGTGAACGTCAAGGCGCTGTTGGCGAGTTTCGACACCACCGATCGGGCGCTCAGCCAAAACCTCCGCGCCGCAGTCGGGGGCCTCGACGGCACGCCCGCACAGTTCGGGATCGGCGACTTACCGGAGGCACCGCCATATGACACTGGCGCGGAGATCCCCGTCGGGAAGACCCCGGAGGAAGTCAACAAGTGGTGGCAGTCGTTGCCTCCGGACAAGCGGGCGCAGCTGCTGAAAGATTGGCCCGACAAGTTGGGCAACCTCAACGGTGTACCCGTCGCCGACCGCAGCACCGCGAACAAGACCATCCTGCAACAAGATCTCGATCGCCCCGCCCAGGTCGCCGCAGCCCGCGGAGTAACGGTCGATGAGGTCCTGGCCCACCCCGACAAGTACGGCATGGCCGGGCCGATGATGACCCGCTACAACAATGCCCTCAAAGTTCAAGAGGCATTGAACAACGACGCCAGGGATGCCACGGACGCCAACGGTGAGACACCCGACATCTTGCTGATGAAGTACGAGCCCGAGGCGTTCGGCGGTGATGGTGCCGCCGCGATCGCGATCGGGAACCCCGACAAGGCTGCGAACACCACCGTGATGGTGTCCGGTCTAACGACGTCGGTGGCAGCCGGGACGTTGTCTGACGGGAGCGGCGTCAATGTCTACAACGAGGCGAACCGGGCGGATTGGAACAACTCGACGGCCGTCGTCCAGTGGATGGGCTATGACGCCCCGGACGATCAAGCAGTCGCCGAACCGAACATGGCGCGTAACGGTGCACAGATACTGGCCCCCGACGTCAACGCCCTCGCCGTCACTCACGAAGGAAGCCCCGCCCATACGACGGTGATCGGTCATTCCTACGGGTCGACGACGGTCGCCGATGCGGCGGCAGGCTACGGGATGCACGCAGACGACGTCGTCCTCGTCGGGTGCCCGGGAACGGATCTGGCCACTTCGGCCGCCGATTTTCACCTGCCGCCCGACGGTCACCTATTTGTCGGCTCGGCGTCAACTGACATCGTCACGAACCTCGGAAGCGAACACCTCAATGTGCCTGGCGTGGGGCTCGGCACCGACCCCTCCATGGATGGGTTTGGTTCCACCCGATTCCACGCCGAGGTGGCGACCTTCAGCCCCAATCCGATTCACGAGCACACCTCGTACTTCACGCCCGGATCGGAGTCATTGTTCAGCATCGCCGACATCGTCTCTGGGCACGGGGACGCGCTCGAGCATGACGGCATGACCGCTGATCACCGCGTGGCGCCTGGGTTGCCTTTCCACGTGCCGGGATTGCCTCAGCTGCCGGTGATCGATCCCGAGTTGTTGCACACCTCCAACAACGACCACCATCACACTGGATCGGGTGGTTAGCCATGAGGACCGAACGAACAGGGGCATCGACCATTGAGACCCGTACGCGTACGAATTGCCGTGGCACTGGTGGCGCTACTCGCCTTGGTGGGGTGCACTGACACCGTGCTGAATCCGATTTCTCCGCAGGAAGCACGCCGTCAGGTCATCGACGTGTCCCGTCAGGTGGCTTCTGATCTCGGCGGCGACGTGGCAGACGCGAAGTTCGGCTACCAATCCTGCAACGACCAAGGCGAAGCGCCATTCCGGGGCCACAGCCGGCTGATGCTGTGGATGCCAGGGGCAGATCGATCTCGCGAGGTCACCTCTGATTCCGTGCTGGATCGGTTGCGGCAACACGGTTGGCAGACCGACTCCGACTTCCATTCACATGCCACCACATTCAAGCGCAACGGCGTGGATGTGAGTGTGTGGGTGATACCGCCGCCCAAGCCTGACAAACCGCCCCGTGCTCACGTGATCATCGATGTCTACGGTGAGTGTCGCGACACGTTCGACCATCGAACCGACGGGACGAACTCGCTGTCTGCGGATATCAAGGGAGAACTCACGTCCGTTTAGAAGCGGGCTTCCCGGCTCGGCGCATTCCTCACCGCGGTCGATACACGGTTCGCGTGCAAGATTCATTCGTTCATGACGACAGGGAACGATGCCCTCAACCAAGCCTTCACAGCCGCCACGTCGCCATACCCCTTGCCTCGTAATGCATCGACGATGTCGCGTCCGCACACCAGCGCAATGGGGTGGCCGTCCTGCCGAACCTCGTCGTAGACTTGAGAATTGAAGTGGGACAGAGTCACGAAGACGTCAAAGTTCCTGTGCCGCAGCGGGAGACGAGTCTGCTGACATCGCGGACTCCTACCACCGTCGCGACTGGGCCGAGTGACGTCAACTGCAGGCACGGTGACGTTGCCCGGTCGGCCTGCTAATCAAAGTCGTCAAGGAGTTTGGTTCGACGGGGGTGGACGTCAGGCCTTCTGGCTGATGACCGGTATCCGTTGGGCATTATTGCTACGCAGATTGCCGGGGAAGCATGGAGACGTCGCGATCAGTGATGGAGCCTGGGTTGGGTCTGGGCGCGACTCGATCTGAAGCACGTATCCATCTGGCGCGTAGCCGAAGCGGTTGGGCTTGCTGAAGCCGTCACGTTCGATGACTTGCCATCCCCACGTCTTCCAGACCTCACCTGTCTGGTTGATGGTAGTCGCGACCAGAGCACGTACGCCTGTGCGATGTCTCATGGCGTGAATGTCGACGGAGTGACGTTGGTTTGTCCAGCAAGGATGCGGCCGATGTTAGCGAGCGCGGGATTGCCTGGGCTCCAGTAGCTGCTGTGAGCCAACAAGCTCTCTGATGTTACGCGAACCGTTAGGTCGATCCCGACCTCGCCATACGCCCTGACCTGCAAAAACTGGTGGAGCTAAGGGGAATCGAACCCCTGACCTTCTCGATGCGAACGAGACGCGCTACCAACTGCGCTATAGCCCCTTGTACCGGTAGCACAGGCTACCAGTGCTGCTGTCCCGCTAGAAATCCGAACTACTGACCAGCGGCTCGGGGCAGGTCGTACTCGCGCGCGGACGGTGCGTAGTCGAGGTGTTCGAAGATCGGATCCTCGTCGTCGATCTCCAGTACCACCGACCCCGGGCGCCGTAACCGCGCCGGGACGACCTCGAATTCGGGGTCCTCGGTGTTCTCGACGCCGAGGTGCGACCGCCTCATTCGCTGGGCGCGCCTGCGGCGGACCCGCTCCTCGATGCGCGTCTGACGCCGCAGGTAGCCCAGGTAGAGCACCGTCACCGCGCCCACCGAACCGCAGGCCCACCAGAACGTCGGCGATACCAGGTATCCCACGACGGCCGAGGCCACCAGCAGCACCGACATCACCATCAGCGTCCGCTTGCGGAAGGTGAACTTGCGCGCCGCGACCGCAGCGGCGGTCTTCGATTCGAAGTGCTGGCGCCGCGCCTGCGACTTCGACCCGGCGACCTCGGGTTCGGCATCGGACAACTCTTCTACGCCCGACGTGTCGTCGACGTACTCGTAGTCGTAGTCGGTGTCGTCCTCGGAGGCGGCGGCGAACTCCTCGGTCGTCCCCTCGGCATCCTCGAACTCGGCCTCTGGCTCCTCGTACTCGGCCTCGGCTTCTTCGATCTCCTCGATTTCCTCGACCTCGTCCGACTCGTCGACCTCCTGCAGGTCATCGACCGTGAACGTGGCGGTGTTGTCGTCGAATTCGAGTGGCAGCTCCGGATCCTGGTCGAACGAAAGCTGTGCGGAGACGCCGATCGGCAGGGCTCCGGAGTCCTCCTCGACGATGTCCACGTCGAGGTAGTCGGGTTCGGTCTGTGCCGCCGCGGCCGCCATCACCACCACGGTCTTCCGTGGCGCCGTGACGGGTTCGTCGTCATCCTCGTCGTCGTCGGCGTCGAGGTCGTCGTGCGTCGGACGCCAGTTCGGGTCGCTGTGGTGACCGGCCGCGGGCTTGCGCCGCCGCAGCAGTCGCGCGCCGCTTCGGGTGTTCAGCACGCGCGTTGCCAGCGCCACGTCGCTGGTGCGGCGAACGGTGTCCCGCTTGCTGATCAGCATCGGGACGAGCACGAACAGCCAGAGCACGACGAGCGAGATCCAGAGAAGAGATTGGGGGATGCTTGGCATGTCTGCCGGCTCCTTTCCCCGTGAGGTTAGGGTCCGTGACCAGCGCATCCGGGGACGACGCGCCGGGGCTAATTACACACCTGTAACTCGCCGCAGACAAGCACATTTGCCCCACATGTCACAACTGCAACAAGATTAGGCCCAGCTGGCATGGCCCGCGCGCACCAGCGCGGACGTAGCCGACCCGTTCAATTCCTCGATGGTGATCGCCACCAGCAAATGGTCGCGCCAGGCGCCGTCCACCTCCAGATAGCGCTTGAGCAGGCCCTCCTCGCGAAAGTGGGCCTTGGCCAACACCGCCCGACTCGGCGCATTCTCGGGCCGCACCGTCGCCTCGATCCGGTGCAACCCGATCGGCCCGAAACCGTGGTCGAGGCCCAGCGCCAGCGCCGCCGTCGCCACCCCGCCGCCGTTGCGCTCCTTGGCGACCCAGTACCCGATCCACGCCGACCGCAATGCGCCGTGCGTCACGTTGCCGATGGTGAGCTGGCCGCAGAATTCGCCGTCGAGCTCGATCGCGTACGGCAGCATGCGACCCCTGCGGGCTTCCGCGCGAAGTCCCGAACAGATCGATGGCCACGACGAGATCGCGTGGCGCACTTCCCAACTCGCCTCGGCTACGGGCTCCCACGGCTCGAGGTGCGCTTGGTCGGCCAACCGGATGCGGCTCCACGCCGCGCCGTCGCGCAGCCGCACCGGCCGCAGACGCACCAGCCCGGCGGCCACCCGCAACGGGCCGACCGACTTCGGCCAGCCCGGATGCATGGATGTCGAACGCCACAGGTCCACGTCGATCTACTTCGTCAGCCGCGTTGGGCCAGGAAGGCCACGTCGACGATCTCGCCGGTGCGGATCTCCTCCGCCTCACTGGGGATCACGACGAGGCAGTTCGCCTCGGCCAGCGTCGCCAGCAGGTGCGACGACGCACCCGGCGCCCCTCCGAGCGCCTGCACCAGATATTCACCGGTGTCCTGGTCGCGCATCAGCTGACCGCGAAGGTAGCCCTTGCGCCCTGCCACCGACGTAATCGGTGACAGCGTGCGCGCCTGCACGACACGGCGCAGCGGCTGCCTCTTGCCCAGCGACATGCGAATCAGCGGCCGCACCATGACCTCGAAGACCACCAGCGCGCTGACGGGGTTGGCGGGCAGGAGGAACACGGGCACGCCCTCGCGGCCCAGCTGTCCGAAGCCCTGCACCGATCCGGGGTGCATCGCGATCCGCGACACCTCCATGTCGCCGAGCTCGGACAGCACCGCCCGCACGCTCTCGGCGGCCGTGCCTCCGACGGCTCCGGCGATCACCAGCACCTCGGCGCGGTTGATCTGTCCCTCGACGACGTCGCGCAGCGTCTTCGACTCCGTGTCGACGATGCCGACGCGGTTGACCTCGGCCCCGGCGTCGCGGCCCGCCGCAGCCAGCGCATAGGAGTTGACGTCGTACACCTGCCCGTTGCCGGGCGTCCGCGACACGTCGACCAGTTCGCCGCCGACGCTCATCACCGACAGCCGCGGTCTCGGATGTATCAGCACCCGCTCACGTCCGACCGCCGCGAGGAGCCCCACCTGCGCTGCACCGATGATGGTCCCCGAGCGCACGGCGACGTCACCCGGCTGGACGTCATCGCCCGTCCGACGCACGTAGGCGCCGGACCGCACGCCGCGAAGCACCCGCACCCGCGAGTCGCCGCCGTCGGTCCAGCGCAGCGGAAGCACCGCATCGGCCAGCGTCGGCATGGGCGCACCCGTCTGCACGCGCGCCGCTTGGCGAGGCTGCAGTCTGCTCGGCGTCTTGGCGCCCGCCTCGATCACACCCATCACGGGCAGGCTGACCTCGGATTCACCGGCGGACTCGGCCTCGTCGCCCGCGCCACCGGCGTCGACGCCGAGCACGTCGACGCTGCGCACCGCGTAACCGTCGATGGCCGCCTGGTCGAATCCGGGCAGCGGCCGTTCGGTGACCACTTCCTCGGCGCACATGAGTCCCTGCGCTTCGGCAATGGCCACCCTCACGGGCCTCGGGGCCACCGCGGCGGCAGCCACCCTGGCCTGCTGCTCCTCCACCGAACGCACTTATGCGCCTCTCTTCAGTCGCGGCGCTTCCACGCTAGTCAGTTGGCGCTCAGGCCCAATCGCTCGACCAGCCAGCGCCGTAGCTCCGGTCCGTAGTCGTCACGCTCCAACGCAAAGTCAACCGCAGCCTTGAGGTACCCGCCGGGATTTCCCAGGTCGTGTCGCCGTCCGCGATGGACGACGACGTGAACCGGATGGCCTTCTTCGATGAGCAGGGCTATCGCATCGGTCAGTTGAATCTCGCCGCCGACGCCCTTCTTTACCCGGCGCAGCGCGTCGAAGATCGCGCGGTCCAGCACGTAGCGCCCGGCGGCGGCATACAGCGACGGGGCGTCCTCGGCGTTCGGCTTCTCCACCATGC